>NZ_JBSLYH010000056.1:0-44929 GCF_055793305.1 Calyptranema fuscum S582 | reverse complement strand
TTAGGGTCGCGGACTTAATAAAACCCAACTCTTTTTGAGAGAGCGACGGCTCCGCCGTCGCTCTCTCAAAAAAAAACACGATGCTTAATGGCTGGCGATCGCCTCTGGATTCAGCGGTAGCTGAAGGATAAAGCACGTCAGATTATCATGGCTCTCGACCCGAATGCTGCCGCCCAAGTGTTCGGTGAGTCGTTTGACCAGGGCTAAGCCCAGACCTGTGCCTCCTTGCTTCCAGCGATCGCTACTGGGAACCCGATAAAATTTCTCGAAAATCTTTTCTAACTCGGATGGTGGAATTTCGACGCCAGAGTTACTAATTTGCAATTCTATATAGGTAGGGTAGGGGATAGCCTGGACGGAAATTTTGTGGTCAGGGGGCGTGTATTTACAGGCATTGTTGACCAGTTCGGTGATCAGTCGCCCCAGACTTGATGGATCGGCTTGAAGCAATGGCAAATCGGGTGCGAGTTCGAGATACAACTGTTGTTGCCGAGTTGCAGTCCGCGCATAAAAGGGTTCCAGGATGGCAGGTAGCCACGCTTGTAAATCAAGAGTTTCGGGTTTTAGTTCTTTGGCACCCGCTTCCAGTTTTTGCAAATCTAGCAAATCATTAATTAAATCGGTTTCACGACGGCATTCTTCTTTCAAAATCCGCAAATATTGATCGCGTACCTCAGGCGATTGGGCAATACCCAGCATATGAATTGCCATTTTCATATTTGCCATAGGCGCACGCAACTCATGGGAAACGGTGCTAAGAAAGTCGTCTTTCAGCACACTAATTTTATGCAATTCCTGGATCTGTTGATTTAACTGGGCTTCTACCTGTTTGCGATCGCCAATATCTTCGAGTAACAACAAAAATCCACTCAAATCATCCGCCCCCTGCCCTCTGCCTTCTCCATACGAGGGATAAATCAACGGTTCCAACCGCAGTTCCAGCCACTGCCCCTGATGATTTAATTCTCGCAGTTGGGTGGGGTTGCCCTGTTGCAAGCTGGCTAAATCGACTTGCCACTGAGCTAACGTCAACCATTGCGGCACTAACCGATCGACTAAGGACTCACCAATGTGAATCTGCAACCAGTCCGTTGCCACAGGATTGCAAAACCAGACCGTTCCATCTAAATCGGCTGCCAGTAAGCCAATCGAAAGACTCCGGGCGATCGCCGCTTGGGTAGATTGCGATCGCCCAAACTGTTCGGCGAGTGCGGCTAACTGCGCCACCCGCAGCATAGGAGAAGCCGGTTGCTCAAGGCTTTGCGCCTGAAGCTGAATTAGGGGATGGGTCGGCTCGTTTGCCCGCAAAACGACATCCTGGTGATAGCGATGCCAAAGTTGAGCAATTTGCCGTTGCAGCAGCAAATTTTCGCGCAGTCGTTCCGACAACGCCACTGCCCCGCCAGTGCTGACAAAAAGCAATAGGGGAAACCCGACCGTCGGCAAATAGTAAAAGTGAAATAGCACCAGACTCACCCCCACCCATACCAGGCACAGCCCTGCCACCACTACAATTTGACGACGTGTACTCCAGCAGGCAATCAGCCAACTCAGGCAGGGACCACCCAATATCAACAACAAAATACGCCAGCCGCGATCGAGGGGATGCAAGTAGTTTTGCTGCAACAAATTACTAATTGCCGTGGCATGGATATAGACGCTACTGGCAGGTGGATTTTTATCAAACGGGGTGATCAGTGGATCGATGCCTGTGGCAGTCGCCCCGATCAATACAATTTTGTTTTGAAAGGCGGTGGCGGGCACTTTACCTTGCACTACATCGATAAAAGAATACTTTTCCAGTTGCTCGGCAGGTCCTAACCAATTCAGCCAAAATGGGCGATCGCTGGGGGGCAAGGGGATGGGTGCTTGCACGAGCGAATAGGCTTGAATAGCAGCAACACTTAGCGTGGGTTGCGATCCGAGTTGCGGCAGGAGTTGATGCACAAGCCCATCTGACTCTTGCTGCTTGAGAATGTGCCCCGTGGCGATCGCCGCTTGACTCAATCGGGGCACAGGCAATAACGGCAAGCCAGCCGCATCCCAGGCATGGGCAATCACAACCCGTCCTTGGTACTCCATGGCTTCAGCCAACAATGCATCATCGGGGCTGGCTTCAGACCAGATCAAATCAAACACAACCACACTGGGGTCGGCTTGAGATAACTGATTGAGCAACTTGACATATTCCTGACGCGACCAGGGAAACCAGCCCAACTGCCGTACGCTAGCATCGTCGATGGCAATCAACACCAACCGACTATCCCAAGGCAACACCCCCCTGATTTGAAACAACGCCTGATAGGCAATCTGTTCTAAGGGTTGTAAGGCAGATAGCTTCACCAAAATACCGAGACTCAGAGCGGTTAGAGCCCCCGGCAGGAGTCTCCATCTATGATCCTGCGATCGCCAATTCCGTCTGTTCATCATCTGAGTCCCATTGTCATACCTGGTTCACAACGTAATAGATGAATCTACCGTCGGCGTTGCAGGGTGCAGGGGTGGAACCCCTGTCCGGAGGCACAGCCCCCACGCCCCTATCCTAACCAGCCCTTCAGCTACCATAGCCGTCCTAAGGATCACATTAATTAAAACCCGGACGTTTATTTTTGGAAGCGCGGCTGCGCCGCGCTTCCAAAAATAAATCTTCGGGTTTATTAAATCCACGATCCGAAATGAGTTGTGAGATAAGCGGCTTGTAAGAGACGCAACCCCTTCGGGGTTGCGTCTCTTACAAGCCATTTGGGATTGCTGTACTTATTTGCGGATGGTTTCGGTGAGTTTAATAATTTCATCAAACTGATAGTTATATGCCAGATCTTCTAACGCTTTGGCTAGGGTGGCATGAGATTTTGGGATTTGCTTAATCAATTGGAATACCATGCGATCGCTACACCCACACGCTGCTTGATAGAGTTGGGCAATCCATTCTGATGGCATAACGGTCAAACTATCTGCCGTGATCTGATAGGGTTTGCTGTAGATCTTAGGTTGATAGGTTGTTTCTAAGGGGTCGGCATAAACGTATTGCACTTGTAAGTATTGAGCAATGCGCTCAAAAATAATGTCTTCTTGAAACGGCTTCCGCACAAAGTCATCGCAACCGATCGAAAGAATCGCAGACCGATCTTCTTCAAACGCACTTCCCGTCACCGCGATAATCACCGTCGATTTTCCTTTGGTAGTCGCTTTAATTGTCTGGGTGGCTTTATAGCCATTCATCACCGGCATTCGCATATCCATCAAAATCAGGTGAGGTTCCCACTTTTCCCAGAGCGAAATGCATTCACGCCCGTTTTGGGCAACTTGTACTTCAAACCCAACCGAGGTGAGCAATTGCCTTAAAAGCTGTTGATTTTCTCTCTGGTCTTCGACGACTAATAACCGATAGCTTGGTTGCCCCGATGCCAAACCAACGACACGCATCGATTGAACTGGCTCACCGGCTGTAGGCGATCGCGTCAATTTAGTACAAATCTGAAACCGAAACAGACTGCCTCGACCACTGACACTCTCAACCGTGATATCACCTCCCATTAAATTGACAAACTTGCGGCTGATTGCTAACCCCAGCCCTGTACCTTCTTGCGATTGTTGCCCTGCACGGGTTTGCTCAAACGGCTTAAACAACCGACTGAGTTCTTCAGGTGCAATTCCAGAGCCAGAATCTTCAATTTCAAATGCCAATGTCAGCCAATCTGTGTGAGTAAGCGGGTAAGCGGTAGAGCCAGGGTGATGAGGTACGGCAGCACTTGCCAGATGGGGCTGATCGAGCAGACACCGAACCCGCAAAACCACAAAGCCCTTTTGAGTAAATTTGATGGCATTGCTGAGCAAATTGAGCAACACCTGACGCAATTTGCTTTCGTCGGTGGTAATGTATTGCGGCACATCAGCAGCACATCTAAAGCTGAGGGCTAGATGTTTGGCATTTGCCTTGAGCTGCAACATATCTTCTAGCGTGTTGAGCAGTTGATAGAAATCAAACGGGCTTTCGTTGAGTCTGACCCTGCCTGCCTCAATCTTGGACATTTCCAACACGTCATTGATCAAATTCAACAAATGTTGTCCGCTGCGATTAATGATATCGACATATTCTTCATGCTCAGGTTTGAGTAAGGTGTCATGGCTCATGATTTGGGTAAAGCCCAAAATGGCATTGAGCGGGGTGCGGAGTTCGTGGCTCATGTTTGCCAAAAATTCGCTCTTGGCGCGGTTCGCCGTCTCGGCAGCATCTTTGGCTCGCTGCAACTCTACTTCAGCAGTTTTATAGGCAGTAATGTCTTCTAATAAAAACAACAATCCTCCCCGGCTGGGCTGGGTTGAAGCTGGGCGGAGTGAACTGTTTGTTGGAGGGGTGGAGGGGTGGAGGGATGAAGGGGTGGAGGGGTGGAGGGATGAAGGGGTGGAGGGGTGGAGAGGTGAAGGGGTAAAGGGGTGGAGGGATGAAGGGGTGGAGGGGTGGGCTGAGAGCAGATCGGTGGGACTGTTTCGGATTTGGTTAATGTCGTAACTGAGGGGTTCAAATTTGAGTTCAAACCAACGTCCATTTTGGTGAAGTTCTTTCACCGACGACGTTTGCCCTAATTTTAGTAATTGCAGGGTCGCCAGCCATTGTTCCTGGCTGAGCCAGTGGGGCACAAGATGGGTGTTGAGGTTGCTACCCAGACGAATCTGTAACCACTCCGATGCAACCGGATTGCAAAACCAAACCTGTCCATTTAAGTCTGCTGCCGCTAAACCCATGGGCAACGTTTGGGCGATCGCCACTTGAGCCGACTGCGATCGCCCAAACCGTTCTGCCAATGCCGCTAACTGGGCAACCCGCACCATAGAGGTGGCAGGTCGGCGAAACAGACTCCATTTTCGTGAGTGAACTAACGGATTGGCAAACTCGATAGACTGCAACGCCAGGTCATCGTGGTACGCCGTCCAGAGCTGGTCAATTTGCCGTTGCAATAACTGATTTTCGCGCAGTCGTTCGCTCAGGGCGACTGCCCCTGCCGTCGTGCCAAAAAGTAAAATGGGCAATGCGATCGGCGGCAGACTATTAAATTTAAACAACAGCGCACTCAGCAACCCCCAGCCGACACACAACCCAGCCACGACAATGACCTGTTGGCGAGTATTCCAGCTTGCCATGACCCAACTCAAGCCAGGGCCCCCCAGCACTAAAATCAACCAAAAATAATTGGGGTTCCAGGGGCGCAGCAGGTTGTCTTGCAGAATATTACTGATCAGCGTGGCATGTACCAGCACACTGCTGGTCGGGGGATTTTGATCAAACGGTGTCATTAAGGGATCAAGCCCGGTCGCTGTGGCACCGACCAAAACAATTTTGTCTTGAAATACATCGGGCGACACGTTTCCCTGAATCACATCGGCAAACGAATACTGCGGTAACTGCTGAGCCGGTCCCAACCAATTGATCCACAATGGTTGATCTAAAGCGGGCATCTCGACAGGTGCGTGGACAAGCGAATAGGACTGGAGTGCGGCGATCGCCAGGGCGAGTTGTCCGTCGCTTTGGGGGGAGACGTGGCGAATGATGCCGTCACTGTCACGTTGATTGAGAATGTGCCCCGTGGCGATCGCCATCTGTTGTAACACAGGCACTGGTAACAACGGCACCCCTGTTACGTCCCTGGCTTGCGACAACACCACGCGCCCCTGCTGTGCCATCAAATCAGCAAGTTGAGCATCATCGGGGCTGGGTTCTGACCACAGCAAATCCATCACCACAATCGTGGCATTGGCATCCAATAATCTTTCTAAGAGCCGAATATACTCCTGACGCGACCAGGGAAACCGTCCCAGGCGTTTTAAGCTGGTGTCATCAATTGCAATTAATACCACCCGATCATCCCAGGGAAGCGCCCCTCTAAACTGGAAAGATGCCTGGTATGCAAGATGTTCTAGGGGCTGAAGTACCCCTAGATGCAACAACATGGTAAATATTAAGGCTGTTGTACTCCCAGGAAGAAGCCTCCAGCCAAATTCGCGGAGCCGCCGCTTCATAATTCAATGTCAAGTTCGTGAACTTGTTCTCGACCAAGAGGGGTAATAACGGTGACTTGCAATCTCACTTGATTGCGGAGTGGCAACCAAAAACTAAATTGTCCTTCACGATTGGTCGTTTGGGGTTCGTCTCCCACCACCACCAGATTGACTGGATCAACCTGACCGAGCAACCGTACTCGGCGAACCCCATTTTCAACAAATCGAACAATCTCATAGTTCAAATCGGTATTATCGGTCAGGGGCACCGCAGGTTGGGGTGGCTCGCCAGGAATCGTCAGGTTTTGAAACCCACCTGCAACCGTGACACTTCTGTTTTGGGCAGAGGTCAAAACACGGCCCGATAGAGTAGCAACGCCCATTTTGCCATCGGGCAGAACGTTAACGCCAAAGTCTGTTCCTCGCACCCCACTGACCCCTGCCGGAGTTCGAATTTCTAACTCCGACCCCCGATGAGTAAATGGTCGCACTTGCAGACGGGCTTGCCCCTGGCTGACTTCCAGGTGAGTAATGCGTCCGTTGTCGGGGGCAATGGCAAGGGTTTGCACTTGTAAACGCGTATTTTGAGAAACGTCCACAAATCCGATGCCCGTATCGACTGCCAGCCGAACGCTTGAGTTTTGCCCAGTTACGATACCGTCTCCTGAGGCTTGCAGGCGATCGCCCACAGCAGCGGCACGATTTGTACTGCCATGCTGAAATGTGACATTTCCTGACAATTGCTGGATCGCTAACCATCGGTCAACCCGAACGGAAAGCGATCGCTGGGCAACACTGGCAAACTGAAGTAGGGCAAGCACCACTAATACAAGCACAATGGTCTGTGGAGTTCTGTAACGCAAGGGATTCCTTTGGAATTTTCTAATCGTAAAAAATACAGTTTATCTTCTCTAACCTTTATTTTTGGCAGCGCGGCGACGCCGTGCTGCCAAAAATAAAGGTCCGGGGCTTATTGAATGTGTGATCCTAAGAGATTTGCAAAGAAATAATATCCCCCTTCATCAGGTGTGTTGAGGATCGTGGATTTCATAAAATCCGATTCTTTTTGAGAGAGATGCGGCGGAGCCGCATCTCTCTCAAAAAGAATTACAAGTTAATTAATCTGTGATCCTAAGCGTTAGCCATAACGCACCTCAGGTGTTTTTATAGTCACTCAGCCGAACGGTGAGGGCATTTGAGTTTTGTCAGTGAACCAGCCTGGATCAACCCTGAGGGTTTGGGATGATCGCGGATGGGTTTCTTCGAGTGGGGGACAAAGAATATGTCAGATTATGATGTTTTGAATTTCCTATTCTGACATACGCCTTTTATCTTCTTAGGGAATTTACTGAGTTATTTATCAAGATTTGATGTTACGTAACTTGCTGAGGGTGGCGCACATCGTTCGCTTGAGCAAATTCCCTCTTAGGAATGGGAATTAAATAACTCCGATGATTTGTTGTACGGGCGAACGGCCGTTCGCCCCTTCAAACGATTAAATATTCGATCTTATTTTTTAATCCATGATCCTTAGGATAGCTATAGGGCTACGCGCTCAGAACCGGGATGGTGATGTGTGGAACAGCGCCGCTCTGCGACGCTGTTCCACACATCACCCGTTCTAACGAATGTGATTTTGTCTGAAACTTATGCTGCATCGCCCGATTTACCTCGACTGCCACGCCACCACTCCTGTCGATCCAAGGGTATTGAACGCGATGCTGCCCTACTTCACAGAGCATTTTGGCAACCCTGCCAGCGTCACCCATGCCTATGGCTGGGCAGCCGAAGCCGCCGTTACCCAAGCCCGAGAGGCGATCGCCACGGCAATTGGGGCAACCCCTGAAGAAATCGTCTTTACCAGCGGTGCGACTGAAGCCAACAACCTGGCAATCAAGGGCATTGCTGAAGCGTATCTTGCCCACGGTCGGCATTTCATCACCGTTGCCACAGAGCACAATGCCGTTCTCGATCCCTATCGGTATTTGCAATCTCTGGGATTTGAAATTACTATTCTGCCTGTGCAAGCCGATGGCGTACTGGACTTGAATGTATTAGAAACCGCCATTCGTCCCGATACCGTGTTGGTTTCAGTGATGGCAGCCAATAATGAAATCGGTGTACTCCAACCTCTGGCAGAGATTGGGGCATTGTGCAGAGCGCATCAAGTGTTTTTTCATACCGATGCTGCCCAAGCCATTGGCAAAGTGCCGCTGGATGTAGATGCCATGCAGATTAATCTGATGTCGTTGACGGCTCACAAAATCTATGGTCCCAAAGGAATTGGTGCCGTGTATGTGCGGCGGCGCAATCCGAGAGTGCAATTGGCAGCGCAACTGCATGGGGGAGGACATGAGCGCGGGATGCGATCGGGGACATTACCCACTCCGCAGATCGTCGGCTTTGCTGCTGCTGTTAGCCTGGGAATTGCCGAAATGGCAGCGGAATCAAAACGGTTAGCGGCATGGCGCGATCGCCTTTGGAGTCAACTGCAAACCCTGGATGGGATGATTCTCAACGGTCATGCCCAGCAACGTCTGCCTGGGAATCTCAATGTCAGTGTGGCTGGGGTCGATGGTCAGGCGTTGATATTGGGATTGCAACCTTTTGTCGCGGTTTCATCGGGGTCGGCTTGCACCTCTGCCAAGATGGAACCGTCTCATGTGTTAGCAGCACTGGGGCGATCGCCCGATCTTGCCTATGCCTCGATTCGGTTTGGCATCGGACGGTTTAATACAGCAGACGAGATCGATCACGTCGCAGACCAGGCGATCGCCACAATTCGGGCATTGCGATCGCAGACATGATGGGAACCTCAGGATTTCAGCCAAATTAAAACCGAGTGGGTCATTCGACACCCATATCGAGATTAACCCTCATCCCCCAACCCCGTCTCCCCACAGGCGTCGGGGAGCCGGAGTGCAGTACATTCTTTCTTTAATTCCTGCCCAACATGGGCGATCGCTTCATCAACAATTCATATGTATCATCCGGGTGGATGATCCCGATAGGAGGAGGTTGAACCCGGATAAATAGGGGAACCTATAAATATAAGCGCCCCGACCGTTTGTAAAGATTTCGTGATGATACCTATGGCTTCTCGACACGCCCAAACCAACATTCAACACGCCGTTCGCAATATTCTTCGGACTGGCAAAATTACTCGCGTTGATGAAAGATTGCTGCATGGTGCCATGCGATCGGAAGGCTTGGCTCTGAGTAGTGAGGATCTGTTGCAAGTAAGAGAGGTAATGGATCGTTTGCAGTGGGGTTTGCTGAAAGTCGTGGAGTAAACCAGCAGACCCGGATCAACGGCTGATGGGTTGCCGTTGCATCGGCTTGCGTAACTGGCGCAGCCAACGCCTGGGGTGGTGTGTGTGAAAGAGAGTGTAAAAGCAAGGGATGATAAATAGAGTCAGCAGGGTAGCGACGGAAAGACCCGAAAATACAACAACCCCCAACGGTTGCAAAAATTCTGACCCCTGACCAATGCCTAGCGCTAAGGGAAACATCCCTAAAACAGTGGTAATGGTGGTCATCAGAATAGGGCGAAGGCGTTGCGGAGCCGCTTCCAGGATGGCAGTCTGAGCATCGATCTGCTGCTGTTCGCGCAACTGGTTTGCCAGTTCCACCATAATGATGGCGTTGTTGACCACGATGCCGACCAGCAAGACAGCACCCACAATCACAGTCGCTCCGATCGCCGTCTGGGTGATAAACAATCCCAAAATTCCGCCTGCCAGTGCCAGGGGAACAGTGAGCATGATGACCAGCGGATCGACCAACGAGTTGTATTGCACTGCCATGACGATAAACACCAGGAACGCCGCTAATCCGCCAAGCAAAGACAGCGATCGCTGAATTTCTTGATTACTTTCGGCACTGGCGCTCGACAACAGGGCAATACCCGGCGGCAGTTCTAACTCTGCTAACGCTTGTTCAACTTGATTGAGCGCCGTACTCAGGCTAGCCCCTTCGCTCAGGGTTCCGGCTATCATAAACACCTGTCGCTGGTTAATCCGCTGGATTTCACCCGGTGCCCTAGCCAGGTCGATCTGTGCTACATTTCCCAGTTGCACCAGGTCATTGTTGCTGGTGAAAACGGGTAATTGTAAGAGTTGCTCGGGATTTTGGATCGTCGTCCGGTCGATTTGAACGCGGATATCGACCAGGCGATCGCCCCGTTGCAATTGGGTCGGAACCAGCCCCTGAAGTGCCGTTTGGATCGTTTCACCCAGGTCTCTAGCGGTCAGACCGAGAGCAGAGGCGCGTTCCCAATCGGGACGAATCTGAATTTCAGGCTGGGCTTGGTCGGCATCAGGGCGAAATTGCGCCAGGTTAACACGTTGGTCAAGCAACTCCAACACTTGCAATCCGGTTTCTTGCAGCAGGCGGCTGTCTTCTCCCTGAAGTCCCACATCAATGTCAGCCCGCACGGGAGAGTTGTTGAGAATTAAACCGCGCACCGATTCGGGTGACATACGCAAACGTGTACCCACTAAATTCAACTGCTCAAATTGGCTGGATACCCGATCTACAAAAGCTTCTACGTCAGTACCCGGTTTGAGCTTGATGGTACTCGAACCCCGTAACGGATTTTCGGTGGTGCTGTTGCCAAATATCGCCCCACCAGCCGTCGAAAACACCGACTCAGTCTCAGGTTGAGCTAACAACAATTGGTCAACGGCGGTCATGACAGTGCGGTTATCTTGCAGGGGTGTGCCGGGTGGCAGTTGGGCAAACAGCCGCGCCTGTCCGGTGTTGATTTGTGGCAAAATTTCCTGGGGAATGTGGCGTGCCATGAGAATGCTGCTACCTCCTAAAACGAGGATGGCGATCGCAACCACCCAGAGTCGGTGGTGCAAAACCCGTGCCAACAATCGGCGATAATTGCGGATCATGCCTTCGACCTGGTAGCGAAACCCACGCAGCAGCCAAAGATTGGCAAACTGGCTACTATAAGACACCGTCAGCAATCGCGAAGCCAGCATCGGCACCACGGTTAGCGCCACTAACAACGATGCGGCAACGGCAAAACTGATGGTCAAAATCAGTTCGCTAAACAGCAGCGCAAAAAAGCCACCAATTAACAAAAACGGGACAACGGCCGCCAGGTTGGTAGCCGTCGATGCCACCAGAGCCGACTCCACTTCTTGACTACTGTGTTCAGCCTGATCAATCAGATGCGATCGCGATACAGCATCCCGATTAAGAGAGCCATTTGCTCCATTACTGTTGCCATTGCCATTGCCATTTGCCCCGTTGCCATTGCTCTGGGCTGACTGGCTGACCCCCTGGACAATATTCTCCAACATGACAATGGAGTTATCTACCACAATGCCGACGCCAAGCGCTAATCCGCCCAGGCTAAAGACATTGAGAGACAACCCAAAAAAGTACATCAGCAAAATCGCTGCCAGAGTTGCCAGGGGAATCGAGACAACAATGATGAAGGTCTGACGCAGTGACCCTAAAAATAGGAGAACGGCGATCGCCGCTAAGACAGTACCCGACAATCCGGCAGACACCACATTGGCGATCGAATCTTGAATAAACCTTGATTCATCCAACGTCGAGGTCAACACCAAATCTTGCGGCACCAATCCTGCGGCTTGCAGATCTGCCAGCTTTTGTTTGACGGCTGCAACAACATTCACGGTATTGGCATCCGGTTGTTTTTGGATGCTGACTTTTACCGCTGGCGTGCCGTTGAGCGATACAAAAACCCGTTCTTCTTCGGTGCCATCAATGACGTCAGCAAAGTCCCGCAGATAGACCCGTTGGGGTGGATCAGACCCGGTGATAGCAAACGACAAATTACGGATTTCTTGAGGATCAGAAAAACGTCCTACAGTACGAGTCAACGGCTCACTGGTGCCGCCTCGGATTCGTCCACCTGAGGTATCTTGATTACGCTCCGCTAAGGCATCTAAGACGGTATTCAGCCCAATACCTAAGGTCTGCATACGACGTAAATCCAGGTTGACCTGCACTTCTTCTTGCAGTCCTCCCGATATGTCTACACTGGCGACCCCCGGAACGATACTCAATTCGCGTTCTAGTTCTTCATCGGCAAAGACGCGCAGATCCACACCCCGCAGCGAAGGAGAGGTTAAGGCAAACTCGTAAACGGGTAGTTGAGACGGATCAAACTTAAACAATTGCGGTTGTTCGACCGTATCAGGCAGCTGCCCTCTGGCGCGGTTGAGCGATGCTGTGGCATCATTCAATGCCTGGTCGATATCCCCCCCCGGTTGAAAAAACAGGTCAATACTGACACGCCCTTCACGGGTTTGAGAAAAGACCTGATCCACCCCCTCGGTAGCAGAAAAGGCTTGTTCGAGGGGACGGGTAATTTCGTCCACCGCCACTTCTGGAGATACCCCCGGTGCATCGAGCCGCAAGCCAATCCGTGGATAGGTGATAGAGGGCAGCAGATCGACCGGCAGACGGGGTAGAAAAAACACGCCCAAGCCAATTACAGCCAGCGTCAGCATTAAGATGCCGATGTGTCGGCGAATGGCGATCGCACTCAGACTAAATCCTGACGATTTAAGGATTTGCATGGCAGTTTTAATTAGGACGAGTTTCAGTTTCCGAAAGAATGCTCAGGCGCACCGTTTGACCATCGCTCAGAGTCCCACTACTACGCACCACGATCGCGTCTCCGGGTTGTAGCCCCGAGCGAATTTCGACCTGACCGTTGGCAGCATTGCCGATCTGAACCCGACGGGCGATCGCCTTGGCTTGATCGCCGTCGCCTTGCACGACAAACAGGGTCGTGGAATTATCATCGCCGACCACTTCCAGCGCACTTTGGGGGATCACAATCAAATTGCTGGCAGACTGGAGAAATTGCACCCGCGCCAGTAACCCGCTACCGATGCGATCGCCCTGATTGGGCAACGTCACTTCAACTGGAATCAGCCGAGCCGTTGGATCTGCTGCCGGAGAAATGCGCGATACACGTCCACTAAAGTCTTGATCGGGAAAAGCATCCAATGTGACGGTGGCGGGTTGCCCCACGCGGATGCCACTCAAATCCAGTTCCGACACCTGCACCAACACTTTGATGGCACTAAAGTCGCCCAGCTTCAACAGCTCATTTCCGGGCTGAATCAAGTTTCCTGGCTCTGTCACTTTCTCCAGCACCACACCTGTAATAGGAGCGGCGATCGCTGTATACGCCTGACGTTCCTGATTTTGTGCCACCACTGCCGCCTGTGCCCGTACCCGACCCTGAGCCGCTATCACCGCTTGCTGGCGTGTCCGCACTTGTTCTTCTGCCGATCGCAATTCTTGTTCTGCCGCTAGCCTACTGGTTTGGGCTTGTTCGGCTTGTTGCAGAGTAATGGCTCCATCACCCGACAAAGACTGAAACCGCTCGGCATCTATTCTGGCTTGCTGGAGTTCGACCCGCGCCCGTTCGACCTGCGCCTCGGCATCACTCACCTCTGCGTCTGCTTGCGCGACTTCCGATTGCAACGATGCCAGTTCTGCCTGTGCCTCGTTGACTTCTGTTAATAAAATCCGATCGTCCAGTTGGGCAACGATCTGCCCCGAAGTCACCGGATCACCGACATCCACCAGCAAGTTAAGTAACCGACCTTCAACCTGTGCCCGCAGTGACACCTGCCGAATCGGTTGAGTGGTTCCGGTATATTCAATCCGTTCTTCGAGGGAACCTGTCGCCGCGATCGCTGTTTCAACGGCAACTGTACCATCGGCTTGCTCCTGGTTGGGAGCCTGGGCACGGGCTTCCCCGTCGGATAGGGTCGTGCATCCCGATGCACCAAACAGCAAACCTAAAATCAGAGGGGCGATCGCCAAGTGAGCGGGGTAGAAGCAAGGCATCTGGATCAAAATTTATTCAATACGGTTCAGGCGTAATCAATCGCTGTCGAATCGTAAATGTGTCAAACCCTAGAGTCTGCTTTAAAAGTTGTTTTTTCGTGCGCTTCGCGCACGAAAAAACAACTTTCTTAGCGAGTTTTAAACCATGCCCTAACATAAATCGGGTTAGAACCGATGCATTGAATACTCGGCATGGAGATGGGCTTCACCCAAGCCCCCACCAAACAGGCACTGAATATGCCGGAATTGCGTTAGTCTTGGGGGTGTCTTAACTTAAATTTACGATCCTTAACAACATACTATCAGGTCAATCTCAAGACAAAATTGATTGCCACGACAAGATAAATTTTCGATCATTGGGTTTTACAGCGCCTTGCACTTGAGTAAATCATCGTTATTGTTGTGAGCGATTGAAATCGCTATATCTGTGAAAAGTATCTGTGAAAAAAATGTTGGCGATCGCTCCATCACCGCAGTAACGCAACAAAGCCAGCTTGCTCAAAATGTTTGTCGTGGGTCAAAGCGTCGAGAATCTCTAGTGTTTGGACAGATCTTTAGGTAACTTTTCCCACTCTTCTAACGGAATTTGAGCACTGATTTCTTCAACAAATTGTAAAAAGGATGGAAGACGAGGGGTTTGCTGTAAATTAGCGGTTTGTTCTTCTTTGATTTTGTACTTCAAACGAATTTTGATGAAGAGTAAAAAGTCTAAGACTTCCTGCACAAGAGAATCAGGAATTTGGTCAAGTTCTTGAATGAGTTGTTCTCTGGTGTTAGTCATTGCGTTATCTCTTAGATCAAAAATATAGCTATGTCTATTTTCCAAGATTCCCGGCATTTTCAAAAATGCTGGGAATCTGAAGTGCTGATGCGGATGGGATAAGCATTTTTATTCTATTGTTTCATTTCAACCCAGCGGCGCATTAGTTCGACCGTGTAAGTATAGCGATCGCCTTCTAAATGAATCACATCATGCTGCTCTAGAGTTTGCACTGCTGCATTGATCGGGTCTGGGCTGAGCTGAGTCTGTTGTGCCAGTTCATCAGGGGTGAGCGATCGCCCATTTAACTCAACTGTCGCCGAAACTGTCGGGCACTTAATGCCAGCAATAAAACGGCAAAAATTGACAATGCCAGAATATGTTGCCACAGGGCTTCAATCCCCACCCCTCGAAGCAAAAAGCCCCGCACGATCGCCACATAATGACGCAACGGGTTGATCAACGACAGATAGCGAAAAATAGTTGGCATACTTTCGATCGGGGCGATCGCACCAGAGGTTTGAATCAACGGCAAGTTGATAAAAAAGGACGTTAACACTACCTGCTGCTGGCTTTTAGAAATGGTTGCCAGAAAAATGCCGATGCCAATGCCCACACAGATGTATAGCCCCGACACCAGCAAAAACAACGACAAACTACCGCGAAACGGTAGATTAAACACCAACTTACCCACCCCCAACGCCAGCAACACATCGCCCATCAGCAACAAAAACAGCGGCACAATCTTTGCCAACAAAATTTCCCAGGCTTCTGCTGGCGTCATGAGCAATTGCTCTAACGTACCCGTATCTTTTTCTCGCACCACTGCCGACGACGACACCAGCGAACTGGTTAGGGTCAAGACAACACCAATCATCCCCGGTACAAAAAACCAACTGCTAATTAACCCCGGATTGTAGAGAAATGTTACCTCTGGATCGACCAGATTGGCTGGGGCATTGGGAGTCAGACGACGGCTAAATTGCGCCACAATTTGAGACGTGTAGCCACTAGCAATTCCAGCCGTGTTAGCATCTACGCCATCAATCAACACCTGTACTTCGGTAGACTCTCCTCGGGCTAAGCTGCGATCGAAATCTGGCGGAATCACCAGACCAGCGGTTACTTCACCTTTGCGCACCTGCTCAGCAATTTGTTTTTCACCCAGCGAATAACTGGAGGGAACAAAGAGCTGATTTTCCGTCATCGCTGCCACCAACTCTCGACTGGTCTGGCTGTTGGCATAATCGACAATTCCCAATTTGAGGAAATGTACCTCTGGATTGAGGGCAAAGCCGTATAAAAGTAGTTGAATGGTCGGCGGAAACATCAGCAAAAACAGCAATTGCTTATTTCGCAGAATCTGGCTAATTTCTTTGACTGCCAATGCCCAAAATCGGCTGTTCAGTAGGCGATCGAAAAGCTTAGAAACCATGATGATGACGCGTTGGGTTGGTAAATTCGCAACAGAGGTTCAGCCCAATTCTGCTATAGCAGTCCTAAATGAGCTACCAGATAGGCGGGTTATGAGCGGCGCACCCCATTGGGGATTGCTATCTCACAATCCGTTTGCAGAAGCCAATCAATGAGCTAGTTATATCATTTAGCTAATCGCTTCAGCGATCAACGATTGACGGTTGGCAGTAGAACACGCATACCTATTCACAACTGCCTCACCTCAAAATGCTCCTGCTCCCCGTTGCTTTATCTTATGTCCCCCCACGTTAGCGTTATTATTCCGGCATACAACGGCGATCGCTTTATTGTTGAAGCAGTCGAAAGTGTATTGAATCAGACTTATTCTGATCTGGAAGTGATTGTGATTGATGATGGCTCAAGCGATCGTACGGCTGAGGTATTACAACCCTATCTCAACCGGATTCGCTATTACTACCAACCCAATCAGGGCGTTGCCGTGGCACGCAATCATGGACTGAAACACGCCCAGGGAGAATGGATCGCCTTTTTAGATCAAGATGATGTGCTGCTGCCCAACAAACTCGAACTTCAAGTCAACTGTTTCCAGACACAACCCCATGTCGGCATTGTCCATAGCGGTTGGCAAATGGTAGATGCCCAAAAGCGATCGCTGTCTAACATCGAACCGTGGCACGAAATCCCGAACTTAGATCCGGTCAGTTGGGTGCAGCGAATGCCCGTTTTACTCAGTGCCATGATGTTTCGACATCAGTGGCTAACCCAAGTCAATGGCTTCAATCCTCGTTTTAAGCAGGCATGTGATGTAGACTTGCTACAACGACTGATGCTGGTTGAGTGCCCATCCGATTGGGTACGCCATATCACCGTGTTGTATCGACAGCATGATCACAACGATTCTCTAAATACTGTGCTGCAAGCAAAAGAATCATGGGAGGTGCGACAACAGTTTTTTGCCCGTAGAGACCTGCCACCGACACTGCGCCAAATCGAGTCAGACTGCTATTATCACACCCTTGTTTGGATTGCATGGCGGCTCTACTACACCCACCATTTTGTTGAAATGGCTGCCTATCTAAAACAAGCCCTCCGCTACACTCCTTTTACGCGTACAGAAACGGTTTTGCAATGGGTAAGAAGTTTCACCCGCTATGCATCTGAATATAATTTGAGATTAGATATCCATCAGCTCAACAACACCATAGAGTGGAAAAATTTAACCCAATACGTATTAGCTTCTAAAGCCTTTTAAGATTAGAAAGGAATTTTCAAGAAAATGGTAGACATCATTTCCGTTCATCTACCCAAAACAGCAGGAACCACCTTCGGCAAAATTCTAGAACAGATTTATGAACGGCACCAGATTTGCTATGACTATGACTATTCAAGAAGTCCAGAAAACACGACTCCACTTACATCAGAAACAAAAGTTATTCATGGACACTTTCACTCCGATAAATATGATGTTCAATTTCCTGAAGCAAAAAAAATTATTTGGCTCAGGCATCCTATCTCTCGGCTTATTTCTCACTACTTTTTCTGGAAAACTCTAGCAAAAGAGACTCTTCCTTTTAACATGAACTATATGAGTTTATCTGAGTTTTCAGAAACGCCTGAAATGAGAAATCAGATGACTGTTATCGTGAAAGATTTAAGGAGTTTTCATTTTATTGGCATACAAGACTTTTTTGAAGAAGACATTGTTGAGCTAACAGCTATATTAAACTGGCAGAATGTTAATACTAGCTATGAAAATAAAAATCCATTTCCAGAATATTCTCAATATTGTGAAGAGATATGGACGGATCAAGAGACAATCAACAGAATTTCTTTTGCAAACCGGCAAGACATGGAGCTTTATGAAAAAGCTCTAGAGCTTCGAGCAGTACGTCGAAGAGAATGCAATAGCTTGAACCAATTATATAGATATTTACAAACATCTCTTCTGCAAATTGAACATTCAAAAAATCAGGAGAACTATATCTATGAGCTTTTATCACGCTTAATTGATAATTGTCAAAAAAAACAGGATTCTTCAGACTCAATTCGAAGTCAAATAGATCACCATCAAATGGAGCTGATTCAGCTTAGAGATCAAGTTTTTAATACTAAAAAAACTAGACCAGATACTTCACATTCTTTAGCCTGGAAAGGCAAGGATCGAGAAGAAAACACGGACAGTGTGCTTTTGCGAAGAATTGCAACTAAAGAAGATATTAATTGTTGCTACCATCTTTTTTTAGAGAGAGAACCCGACTTAGAAGGAAAAAATCATTGGATTGAACGGATCAAAAACGAAAAAATTTGTGTCGAAGATTTAGTTCTAAAGTTTATTAATTCTGAAGAATTTAATCAATTAAATGAGAGTTGCAAGCTATATCTTTTAGAGCAAAAATACATAGAAAAATACATCGTATTTTGCTACCGTTTCTTATTAGGGAAAGAACCTGAACAAACCGATTTTTCTCAATGGTTAAATCGTATTTTGACTGAAGGTTTGACAATAAGAGTACTAATTAAAGAATTTTTAGATATTTCATATTTGTCTAGTTAATAAAATATATGATTGACAGAAATAAAAGTACTAACGGGACGGAATTATGAATTTTGGAATTAATGTTGCAGGACATATTAACGGTGATTTTGGTTTGGCAGAGGGAGTACGATCAAGTATTCGAGCCATCAAAGCAGCAGAAATTCCCTACGTATTAAATAATCTCTATATCCCTACGGTTTCTAACACCGATCAAACGTTCACTCAATTTTCCGACCAGAATCCTTATTCAATCAACCTGGTACAAACCAATCCTAACTGGTTGCATCACGGAATTAATGAAGGGTTATTTAAAATCCTTAGTCCAGATTATTTTCAGGGTCATTATAACGTCGGGTTTTGGCTCTGGGAATTACCTAAATTTCCCTCAGAATGGGAATTTGCGTTTGATTTTTTTGATGAAATTTGGACGATGAGTAATTATTGTGTCGAAGCAATTTCAAGCGTCTCACCCATCCCAGTTCTAAAAATGATGCCTAGTCTCGATCTCCCCAAAATTACAATTAGCCGACAGGCACTTGGGTTATCGGCTGATCAGTTCATTTTTCTGTTTATGTTTGACTTCGGCAGTTCTTTTGAACG
The DNA here is from genome assembly GCF_055793305.1 of Calyptranema fuscum S582. NCBI lineage: Bacteria > Bacillati > Cyanobacteriota > Cyanophyceae > Oculatellales > Oculatellaceae > Calyptranema > Calyptranema fuscum. The sequence goes on along the minus strand of NZ_JBSLYH010000056.1, from coordinate 25,745 downwards.
CAAAAATGCGATCGCCACTATCAAAGCATTCAGACAGGCATTTGATGCATTTGACCAGAGGGTTGCACTAGTTGTTAAATTTCATAATGCTGAACTTTATCCTCAACAGCTACAACAGTTAAAAACAGCCATTGGCACCTGTTCCTCTATCCATGTGATCGATCGACATTTTTTAAGAGATGAGTTAAATGCATTGGTTTATCACTGTGATTGCTATGTTTCATTACATCGTTCTGAAGGATTTGGATTCACAATGGCTGAAGCAATGTTCTACGGAAAACCCGTGATTGCAACAGCCTATTCTTCTAATATTGACTTTATGAACGTTAGAAATAGTTTTCTCGTTCAATATGATTTGGTCACTACAACAGAAGATTATGGATTTTATCCTAAAGGCAGTACTTGGGCTGATCCGGATGTGGATCATGCGGCGTCGTTAATGCGATATGTATTTGAACACTATTCCGAAGCGCAAACTATTGGAGCAACAGCAGCACAGGATGTCAAACTGCACCTGAGTCCGCAAGCGGTTGGACAACAAATGAAAAATCGTCTGGAATATATTGCCCAGGCTGTTCAGGTACAAGATATTTTAGATGACAAACGATGGTTTGGGTATCAGGTTACGCGGTGGCGACAGCAAGCCCAAACTGCTCAAAGAGAATTAGATAGACTACAACTTGAATTCGAAGTCTAGAACAGATTTTTAGATGCCACGAGGAGAAGTTTGACTATGTCAAAACAGCAGCGATCGCCATCTTTGGGCGTAAATGTAGTTGGCAATATTACCGGAGAGTATGGTCTAGGGGAAAGTGCCCGGTCTAATTTAAGAGCATTGGAAGCCGCAAATATTCCATTTGTTATCTCTAATTTTGATGTACCCTGGCATCGAAATTTAGACTCTAGTTATACCCAATTCACAAACGAAAATCCATTTCCCATTAATCTATTTAGTATTAATCCTGATTTAAGCATATACCAAAAATTGGGGTCTGATTACTTCCGCGATCGCTACAATATTGGATTTTGGGGATGGGAACTAACCAAATTTAATCCTCATTGGAATTTTGCTTTTGATTTATTTGATGAAGTCTGGACATTCAGTAGTTACTGTGCAGAATGTATTGCGCCTGTTTCTCCTGTTCCAGTCTTTAAAGTACCGCTCAATCTCGATTTACAAATACCTACTATTCGTCGAGCAGATTTGAAATTGCCAGATGATAAATTCATCTTTCTGTTCATGTTCGACTTTCATAGTACGCTCGGACGTAAAAATCCGTTTGCCGTCATTGAGGCATTTAAGCAAGCCTTCGGTAAATCGCATCAAGACGTGATGTTAGTGCTGAAATTTTCTAATGCCCATCATTATCCTGAAAAGCGAGAAAAACTGATCAATCAAGTGTTTGACTACCCGTCGATTCATCTGATTGATGGACATCTTTTAAAGGAAGAGTTACATGGTTTAGTTTACAGTTGTGATTGTTATGTGTCTTTACATCGAGCAGAGGGCTTCGGTTTGACCTTAGCGGAGGCAATGTTTTACGGTAAACCTGTCATTGCCACAGCTTACTCGTCAACGCTGGAGTTTACCAATGTTGGCAATAGCTTTTTGGTGAAGTATGACTTGATCACGACGACCGAAGATGATGGACCCTATCCCAAAGGAAGTATTTGGGCAAATCCTGATATCGATCATGCCGCTTCATTAATGCGCTATGTGTTTGAACACAATGATAAAGCGAAGAAAATTGGAGCAAAAGCTGCTAAAGATATTCAATCTTTATTAAGTCCACAAACAGTTGGTTTGAGGATGAAAGATCGGTTAGAGTTCATTTTTACAATGATCTGTCAGGAAAACTGGCAAAATCGTATGCAAAGTTTAGGGCGGGATGTGAATTGTCTTACTCGTGAATTAGAAACCGAATTACCTACGTTTAATACAAGAGTTTTTCGCCGTTCTGATACTCAATTAAACCGACATTATTTTGAGTTCCAGGCAAAAGCTTGGGAGAAGACAACTCAACGGATTGAAGCCGAACTCAGTGAATTTAAGGTCAAAACTGAATGTGCGCGATCGCTCGGAATTTCAGTGAATGAGTTGGTGAGTCAAGAAGATATTATTTATTGTTATCGACTGTTCTTAGGACAGGAACCTAATCAAGATCGTCAAGATTTTTGGATACAACGCATTCAGCATGACATCTTTACCGTTGAAGCACTCGTTGCAGCTTTTATAGCTTCACCCGAGTTCAAAGTCTCTCAACTAGAACAACGATCGTGTCAAGATATTGAACAATCATCTAGAAAAGATTATATCCGGTATTGTTATCGTCTATTCTTGAGGCGAAAACCAGATCAAGATGGGGAAAGGTATTGGTTACAACGTTTAGCCAATGAAAATATCACAATTAGAGATCTAGTGATTAATTTTTGCAGTTCACTAGAATTTAGAAGCCTTAATATGACGCTATCACCTTTGGTAGATAGCATCTTTAGTGTGCAACATGACTTAGTTTCTACAGCAATGCTTCCTAGATATGAGAGGTGAAACAGATTAAGCTAAGCTTCACGTTTCGTCACCCGTTTTTACTGGCTGATTATAGCAAGTCTCAATTTCATGAAGTACAAGTTGTTGTAGGAGAGCCGCGCTCCGCACGACGTTCCTACAACCCTCATCCATCTGGGCGCAAAGCGCTATATTTAAGATTGTTAGATAACACATATTTTCTCTATGAAGAGATGCCTGCTTTACGGAAATTGTCAAACGAAAGCAATCAAGAATTTTCTTGATCAATGTCCTGAGTTTGCCGCTTCCTATCGCACTCAGGCATTAAAGTGTTATTTATTAAATCAGCAAGATATACCAGATTTAGAGAAATCAGTTTCAGAGATTGATCTATTCATCTATCATCCTGTATCCGATAACTACAAAGGAATTCCTCAACTTTCAACTCGGTATTTAGTGAGTCTGTTAAAGCCAGGAAGTTTTTCTATCTCCATGCCGGTCGCTTATTTTTCGGGATATAACCCAGAAATGGTTTATCTGTATCAAAAAGATGGAAAAAACTTTGAAAATCCTTTACCCATGCACGATAAAAATATTCTTTACTTTTTTTCACTGGGTAAAAGTATCCAAGAAACAGTCCAACAGATTCAAAGAAATAACTTTTATTCAGATCAGTATATCCATCGCAGTTTAAACATTACCCTCTCAGAATTGGCAAAACGGGAATTCAATTTAGACATTAAATTGTCCGAATTTATCCGGCAAAACTACCAAAAGGATAGATTATTTCATACAGTTAATCATCCTGGTTCAATCGTTATAAAATTTGTCGCCGACTCAATTCTAGATTTGTTGGGAATTTCAGCTTGGGAATGTTCTATTAGGACTCTGCAAGACACAGAAGCTTTAGATTTCCTCTCTTTTCCAATCTATCCTTCTGTACACTCAGGCTTGCACCTTACGTTTTCAACTAACCCTACTTATCGTTATTATAGTAAGTTTTTGTCACCCGAAGCAGCTGTTGAAACCTTCTTTCGAGTGTACGAAAGAAATTTAGAAATTGTAGAATTCAATCTACAAAAATTATCAGTATTTTTTTCAGATAAAATGGCTTGTGAACAAGATGTTATTTACTGTTATAGACTACTTCTAGGTCGTGAGCCTGATCCGTCGGGTCAACAGCATTGGACTCAAAAAATCAATAATGAAATAATTAGCACCAGGTCGTTGGTTCAACAGTTTTTAAATTCTGAAGAATTCCGACTAAGATACAATAATCAAAATTTTTCTTCAACTATTCCTAACGATCTCAAAACTGAATATCTTCGCTATTGTTATCGCCTGTTATGGAATCGAGAAATGAAGGTAGGGGATGAAGAATTCTGGCTTAATTTCTTATATCAAACTCACTTTAGCACTCAAAAATTAATCCATAAATTTATAAACTCCTCTGAATTTAAATCCTTAGCATTTAAATTTCAACCTTAATCCAATATAAATTCAGTAAGTAGTTTTCAGCCATACATCTACATCTCCAAATGTTACTCACTTTCAGTGAATTGATATTATATCAATTAAATTCTATACAACTTTCAACTAACGAAGCGAAGATGTCTGTTGAACTATTAACTATAGATTTTGGGTTCTAGTTTGAGTGCCTTGTAATAGTAATCACTCGCTTGTTCAATCTCTCCTTGCATAGCAAAGGTATCGCCCAAGTGCAGGTATGACCAGGAAAAATCAGGGTTGAGTTCGATCGCCTGAGAATAAGCTTTAATCGCTTCATCCAATTGTTCTAGCTGGCGGAAGATGTCGCCCATATTGTGATACGACGGAGCAAAGTCAGGCTTGAGATTAATAGCACGACGGTAAGATGCGATCGCGTCTTCCTCCTGTCCTTGTTTGGCTAATGCATCTGCCAACATATGGTGATACTCATGATTGTTGGGTTCTAGTTCAATGAGACAGCGATAGATGGGAAGGACTTGTTCTGATTGATCGGAAGTCACGCTTAAGAAGCGGCGATAGTAAACAATGGCTTGTTCTGTTTGATTCTGTTGCAGCAGCAGATGACCTAAGCGGATTAAAATGGCAGCACTTTCGGGCTGTGCTTGAAGTGCCAGCTGATACCATGCGATCGCTTCATCGTGCTGTCCTTTCTTCTCTAATAACACGCCAAACTGAAGATAAAGATCACTATTATCGGGCTGAATTTCTAGTACTTTATGATAATTTTTTTCGTCGTCTGGATTATGTTGAATCGCTTTTTGGTAACATGCCACTGCATCTTTTATATCTCGCTGAGTGCGCTGGTGCAGAGCATCGCCGAGTTTGGTATACGCCAGGTTGAGATCCGGCACCAATTCTAGCGCCCGACGATAAGATGCGATCGCTTCATCCCAATCCGACAGCTGGGTTGCAGCATCACCCAGGTTGTAATGCGACCAATGGAAATCAGGTTTGAGGGCGATCGCGCGTTTGTAGGCATCTACAGCATCGCGCCAGCGCTCTAAATGCGTGAAGGCGTCTCCTAGATTGTTGTAAGACCAGGAAAAATTGGGATTGAGTTCCAGTGCTCGTTGAAACGCTGGGACTGCATTATGCCATTGCTGCTGCCGATTAAAGACATCACCCAATTTGTGATGAACATGCCAGTTGTTGGGTTGCAGTTCCAGTACCTTGTGATAGCAGCCAATCACTTGATCCCAAATTTGCCGCTGGGTGAGGGCGTCTGCCAGTGTTATATAGTTTTGCGGATTTTCAGGGTCTAAGAAGGTCATGCGTCGATAACAACCGATAGCTTCATCCCACTCACCCTGGGCTGCCAAAGCTTGCCCCAAAGCAAAATGATGGTGATGATTTTGACTGTCTTGTTGAACTGCTTGCCGTAGTGCTTCTACGGCTTCAGATAATTGTCCGATCTGGGTGAGTACAATTCCAAGGGCGTAGTGTGCCTGAGCATTGGTAGGTTGCAATTGGGTTGCTTGGCGATAGCAAGCACTGGCAGATTCCAGTTTGCCGTGTTGTACCAAACGATGCCCTAAATTGAGATGTTCTGCGGCAGTTGCCCAATCAGGACGCAAGCTCAAAGCCCGAAAAGAAGCATCAACGGCTGCTTCTGATTGCTGCAATCGTTCCCAGATTTTTGCTAGATTCCAATGAGCGCTTGCCAGGGTTGGTTCTAAATCGATCGCGTGTTGATAACTGGCGATCGCCTGTTGCCATTGTTGCTGTTGGGCGTAGAGGCTACCCAAATTCAACCAATCAGTCGCAACCTCCGGTTCTAATTCCACCACTCGCCGCCCATAGCGAATCGCTTCATCCAGTTGCTGTTTAGCGTAGAAGGCATTGACTAGATTGCGATAAACTTGCACCAGATTGGGTTGCAATTGCTGCAAAACCGTTTCACTAGCGGCGATCGCTTCATCCCATCGAGCTTTCGACAAGTAGCTTGCTGTTGCTTGCAGCAAATTCTGGGCATCATACTCAGCTTTTTGATGTGGAGCAGATGAAGTTAATGCCGCTCCATCAGCCGATGCCTCATGCTGGTTGAGTTCCGGCAACGAAACGTCAGGGTGCTTTAGCGTTGTGATTTCAAACACTTTACGGTAGGCAACCACTGCGTCTTGCCATTGTCCTTGTTGAGCGAATGCTTCTGCCAGATTCTGATAGGCTCCAACGGTATCCGGTGCAAGCTGAATCACACTTTGATAACAGGCGATCGCAGGCTCAATTTTTTGTTGACTCAGGAGAGCATTACCCAGATTGATTTGTTCTTCAATCGGCACCTTTTCCGGCTCTAGCCTCAGTGCTTGATACCAACAATCTGCGGCTTGATCGGCTGCGTTTAAATGCATCCAGATGCGTGCCAGATTCCGGTAAGCACCGGCAAAATCAGGTTTGAGTTGAATGGCTTGTTGATAACAGGCGATCGCATCCTGCCATTGCTGTTGTTGGGCATGAAGACTACCCAGGTTAGCATGAACCTCTGCCCAATCAGGTTGCAATGCGATCGCTTGACGATAAGCGTCTATCCCCTGTACAACCTGCCCTGTACTTTGTAGCGCATTCCCTAATAATTTATAAGCTTGGGCACTGGGTTGCTGTTCTAATACTTGATGACACAAGTCGATCGCTTGATGCCATTGCTTTTCGGCGATCGCAATTTCAATATGTTGAAGCAGGGATGGAGAGGGTGGAGGGGATGAAGGAATAGAGGGATGAGGAGAAATGGTATTGGAATCTACATCGATCTGGCTACCATTCTTAATCACTTGTGTCTCTGCTGCTAATTCTTGTTCTCCATCAGAGGTAGAGACGGTGAATCGTGTTTCAGATAATTGTTGGTCAGAGGCAATGAATCGCGGTTTGGGTGAATGTAGGTCAGACGCAATTGAGGAAGCTTCAAACGAATTTTGCTGAGACGCGGTTAAGGATGTTTCAGATGAATTTTGCTGAGATGCGATGAATCGCGTCTCTACGGGTGTCTGGTGTCTGGATGCTAACTCGATCGCTTTGCGGTAACAGATGGCGGCTTCGGTCAGATTTTCCTGGTGGGTGAGGGCTTCTGCAAGATATTGATAAGCTTCAGATGAATCAGGATTAAGGGCGATCGCGTGTTGATAGTGGGCGATCGCTGCTTCTAAATTGCCCTGATCTAAGCATTGATGTCCTTGTTTCAAATAGTCGTCGAGCAGGGCTGGTTTTGCCACTGCTGTTGTCGGTGCTTCAAGCTCTGAGGGTTGACCATTGAGGCTCATGGTAACAGGCTCCAAGCCTTGTCCAATTGCGCCACCCAGGTCAATACTATCTGCTTCATGGTCAGATATTCGGCGGAGTTTAGCAAAGTATTTTCGAATCTGTTTTAGCATGATTCAGGGACGGCTTTACTATTTGAATAAGGAATCAAGTGAACAAAAAAACTAACCCATCAAGCAATTTTGCGAATCATTAATTGATAAGACCGATATAAGATTTCAGCTTGAGATTGAACTCTCGACAAAAAGGCATCGATTCCCAGTTTGGGATCTTGCCCCGGAAAATCTGGATCTTGCCATTCATAATCATCGAAAATCATCACGCCCCCTCCTTTAAGTAATCGCCACGACAACGTTGCATCTTGCTGGACATGGTTGGCTAAGTGGCAGCCATCGATATAAATCACCTGGTAGCTATTGGGAATGAGGGTGGGTAACAGATCGTGCGAGTTGCCCAGAAGTCGGGTGACTTTATGCGCAACTCCTGTTTTAGCCAGATTGCGTTCAAACTGATCTTGAAAGTTGGGATCAATGCAGGTGAGCCGAGAGGATGTATGGGTCAGCACGTTATCTAATAACCAACAGGCTGACATTCCTTGATAACTGCCGATTTCTAAAATACTGAGGTTGGGGGTGTGGGCAAAGGTCTTAAGATGCTGCTGCCAGCTAGGAATGTTGTGGGAAAACCAATCTTGGGTAAACTGGTAATTGTTGACAGCACACTGATACCACCCGCGCAGGTCACAGGCTCGCTGGTGTTGGGCGATCGCATCGGCAAAGGCTCCTTTGAAATTAAGGGCGCGTCCCAAAAATGTATGTGCCCAGGCGTAGTCGCGTTTGAGGGCAATCACCTGACGGGCAACATTAATGACGTCATCCCATTTCCCTTGTTGGGCTAACGCTTCGAGTAAATTGTGATAAGACCAGGGGTAATCTGGATCGTTTTGTATAGCGTTTCGAAATGCGCGCGCGGCATCGTCAAATTGTCCTAGTTTTAAACAACAATCGCCCGTACTATAATACGCCCAGGCAGCATCAGGTTTTTGGGTGGTAACGGCGAGAAAATGGGGAATAGCAGCCTGCCAATCTCCTTGCTTTTCTAGCGTTTTACCCAGTCCCCAGTGCGATTCGATATGGTCAGGTTGCAGTGACAGAGCGTGTTGATAGTTGGCGATCGCCGCCTGGATATCTTCTTGCTGAGTCAGAGCAACGGCTAAGTTATAGTAGGCTTCAAAAAAATCAGGTTTTAGCTCAATGGCTTGTTGATAGTAAGCGATCGCTTCTGCCACCCGTCCTTGAGGCATCAACACATTCCCCAAATTAAAGAGATTGGTTGGGGTTTTCCAATCAGGGTTCAGCGTGAAGGCGCGTTGGCGGCAGGTCACTTCTTCAGGCAATTTACCCAACTCGGTATAAATGTTTGCCAGACTCCAATACGCATCGGGCAAGTCGGGTTGAATACTCAGGGCTTGCTCATAGGCAGCGATCGCCTCAATCCAGCGTTGCTCCTGGGCATGCAGTTTTCCTAAGCGCGCAAACAAGGCGGCTCGATCGTGATGCGGTTGCAATGCCTGGGTGTGCCAATCCATGGCTTCTTCAAACCGTCCCATCGATTGCAACACATTCCCCAACATTTCGCAGGCTGGCAAAATGCCAGATCCTTCCCACAAGGCCTGGTTGAAAGACGCGATCGCAGTGTCTAAGTAGTTGGGCATGGCGTTTGGTGGAAGCAAGGGGAAGGGGTGAGGGAGTGAAAAGGGTGGGGGATGAAGAGGTGGAGGGATGAAGGGATGAAGGGGTGGAGGGGTGGAGGGGGGAAGGGGTAAAGGGGTAAAGAGGTGAAGAGGTGAAGGGATTGAGAGATGGAGGAGGGGAGGGATATCTGTTGATGTGGTGGTGCAAAAGTCAACCTGTGGCTAACTGTCTAACAATCATGTCCTGTAATACGTTCAGGTCGATCCAAATGTCTTCGGTGAGGGGGTTGGGGTAGATCAGCTGGCGAATGGGATGACAGGTGAGGCTGCGTCCAGCTAAGAAGTAGTGTTCGAGTCCAAGATGATTGCTGATAACCCAATAGTAAGGGCGAAGGTAGTGGGGTGAAACAAGTTCGATGATTTTGGTGCCGGGTCGGCAGAAGGTCAGGTTGGTTAACCCGCTGCCGTGGGGCGCAATGATGACATCGGCATGGTTGAAGTAAGCGACTTGTTCGGCAACAGACAAGGATTCAAGGGATAGAGCAACATAGCCGTACTGCTGAAGTTGGTCAATCAGCTCTGGTTCGTTCAATACCCGCCGATAGCGGGCGTTGGCGCGGCTGATGTAAAGATGGGTAGGATAGTCGGTCTGGGTCGGTACGGCAGCTGAGCCGGAGAGAAAGGTTTGGCGGAGAAAGTGGAGTGCCCAGGATTGTGCCCACCCTAAAAATCCAGTTAATGGCGGAACGATAAGCTGATCGGTCTGGATGTAGGGATGGCGATCGCTCTCGACCACCCGATCGGGGGAAATTCCCAACCGTCTCAGCGTTTCGTGTTGAAAGGGTCGCTGTTGACTGTTGACCACAATCCAATCAATCTGGGTCGGCTCAATGCCTTGCTGCCGCAACTGTTCCAATCGTGGCAGGATGTCGATCATCCAATGAAAATAAATATGTCCCGATAGACCGCTTAAGACCGCTACGGTACCATTGAGCCAGTCTGGATCCGGTAAGGATTTGGGATCGGGGATGCGTTGAAAGCTCTGATGCGATTGTTGGCATCCCGGTAGTTTGCCGGGGTATTCGCGCGACAGATCAGGTAACAGGTGATGATCGGCATCAAATACGGCGATCGCATGGCAGATGATCCAATCATTTTGCTGCGGTGCTACCCAAACCGAACCGTTGGGCACGATCGCGACATCAGAGGATACTGTTTCCCCTAGCTCCGGCAACGTCCCAGACAGATGATAGCAGCCGTTGCCTAAATGAATAGGTTGAAACGCCTGCCATAAGCGCTGTAAGCAAGGGGTGCAATTTAATCCGGCACAGGGAGACGCTGTAGCATCAAGCTGAACGGATGCAGGAGCATGAATCACAGAAGGATTGGGTATACCCTGAAGGCTTTCGCCTTGCTCTTGATCCAGCGCTTCTAATACCTGTCGATAATAGGCGATCGCCCGGTCGGGTTGCCCTTGCTGTTCTAAAATGTTGCCCAGTTGCATCGAGATGGCGGTGTTTTGGGGATGGGATGTGGCAGCCAGATGGCACACTAAAATGGCAGCGTTGAACCGTCTTTGCAAGGTCAAACAATGGGCAAGGGCAAGCAAAACGTTGAGGCGGTGAGGCTGGAATTGCAGGGCACGCTGATAAAACGACTCGGCGTGTTGATAGGCGTCATTCCCCCCATAAGCCGTAAGGATATTGCCCCAATGGAAGCAAACATCTGCCCAACATTCACTCACCTGAGCCGCGATCGCATCCTCCAGCACGAATGTTTTGAGAAATCGTTGAATCGCAAGTCTGACCCGGACTAATTCATCATTATCAGATACTTCACTGTGCTGTAGGGATTGAGGGTGCGGGCGCTTCGCGTCCGCACCCTCAATCCCTACAGCCGCTTCAACCGGGAAAGCGTAGTTCGTGAGATAGGCGTCAATCCAGTCGCGATCGCAGGCGATCGCCTGTTTCCAACACGCGAGAGCCGCTTCCAGCTGACCCAATTTCATCTGAGAAACACCGCAGTCGCTAGCGGCATCCGTTAGATCAGGATCCAGCAAAAGTGCGTGTTGAAAGCAGTCAATGGCTAGTGAATGGTGTCCCTGGTGTTGCCAGACTTTACCCAAATTATGGTGTGCCATCACCAACGTCGGGTCTAGCTCAATCGCCTGTCGATAAGCCGCGATCGCCGCTTCTAGTTGCCCTAACCCAAATAAGGCTTGCGCCCAATAGTTGTATAAAACGGCTTCATGGGGTGATTGCGCGATCGCCTGTTGATAGACCTGGGCAGCCGTGGCAAATTCACCCTGACGCAACAGGACAATTCCTAAATTTCTGTAAGCACTCAGCCAGTCAGGTTGTAAGGCGATCGCCTGTTGATAATGGGTCAAGGCTTCAGCCCACTGACCTTGCTCCGTTAACACAGTGCCTAAATTGTGATGGGCATCCGCATAGTGTTGCTGGAGGGCGATCGCGTGTCGATAGCTGGTTGCAGCACCGACTAAATCGCCCTGTTGATGCAAGATGCAACCTAAGTTGTAATGCAGTTCATGCAGATCTAGCACCCGCCCAACCTAGAAAATTTCAAAGTCAGCAGCCGTAATCGGTAAATTCTTATCCAACTGCAACAAAATCAGATCTTTGCCCTGGTTGGCGTTGTAGTAAACCAGACCTGTGCTGCTTTCGTAAATTAACTTCGCCGGGTCATCGGCAGGTACTTCATCAATATTGGTCACCAGCTTAAAGTCATCAGCCGATAGCTTACCCGACGCAATATCGGCATCCTTCAGTAATCGCTTGTCGAGCTGAATCGTGTCGTCTACCGGATTGAAGTCTGAGATAGTATCGACTTTGTCTGGATTGCCACTGCCAGTTGAACGGAATTCAAAGCGGAAGACATCCTTCCCGGAGCCTCCCGAGAGCAGGTCAGTCCCCCGTCCCCCCGAAATTTCGTCGTCACCTGCGCCGCCTGAAATTGTGTCATTGCCAGCATTGCCCGACAGGTCATCGTCGCCCGCACCACCTACCAGCCTGTCGTCTCCGGTATCGCCGATGAGGACGTCGTCACCATCATTGCCAATGATGAGGTCATTGCCCGAACCGCCTCTCAATCTATCATCACCTGCACCCCCAATCAGGCGGTCATCTCCAGCCCGACCGCTCAGAGAGTCTTCTCCAGCATTACCAGTTAGATGGTCGTCATTGCGACCTCCCACCAAAAAATCATCCCCACCCCGTCCACTCATCTGAAAAATTGTTGGGGTATTGGCAGGAATTGCAACGATTCGATCGTTCTGCCCACTGCCCCTCGCGATGACAGTACCAGGAGGTGCATCAGGGGGATTTCTTAGGGTTACTCTCCCTTGGCTAATGACTCGAACATCGAAATTGGGAAAAGTCCCCGAACCGGGAGTCGTGACAAATTCTGACATGGCAGTTTTAACAGTAAATGCAGAACTTCAATAAACATCGCGTTTTTGAGAACGCTCGTCTGTTTGAATCTGTTACTGTGACCGCTAGAGCAGAATTAACCTGGTCTAGAATCACACCTCAAACACACACGGTAAAAACAACTCACGGAGCCGATCGATCGCCTATCGCCTGTCAATCATGTTTAAGATCACAACGTCAATAAAACTTAGATAATTCGTCTTTGAAAATCTGGCGGTGCCAGATTTTCAAAGACAAACGGTCTGGTTTATGCAATTCACAATCTCGGGGAAAATTTCTTTAGAGAGGGTTGAAAGCAACCTTGCTCTAGAAATTTTGCCCGACATCTGCTGACCCTCTATCAAGAGGGTAGGCGGATTGGGATCAACCGTTTGTATCCGTAAATACCCGTAGAAGCAGCGTTCGGTTGAAGCGCTTCTCGACTATTTAGAAGTTGCCTTTATGTGGATACAGACTTGAATCAAAGAGACTTGTGCCTCACCTCGACATTCATCGATGGGATCAAGCCGTTATGCACTCCAGCCGTTATATCAAAGCTTTTGAGGTTTAATCTTCCGTGAAACCACGGGGCAGGATTTGCAAACTTTTACGCTTTTTTGTGTCCATTGTTTACGTATGTGTCATGCGATCTGAGTCTACGTAATTTACTCCTTGACTAATTTCTCAAGTGTAGTAGTGAACTCTGGATAGGAGACAGCAGCGGCTTCAGCCCGATCGATCGTCGTCGTACCGCTGGCATTGAGAGCAGCGATCGCCAGACTCATAGCAATTCGGTGATCAGTGTAACTGTCTACCTCTGCACCTGTTAATGGAGTGCCACCTGTGATCTCCAATCCATCCGGTAATTCAGTAATCTGTGCGCCCATTTTGGTCAATTCTGATGCCATGACGGCAAGGCGATCGCTTTCTTTGACCCTCAATTCCGCCGCATCACGGATAATCGTTGTGCCCTTAGCAAAGACAGCAGCGACCGCTAAAATCGGAATTTCATCAATTAATCGCGGGATTATATTGCCTTCAATCACACAAGCCGTTAGCTCACTATGGCGCACCCGTAAGTCGGCAACAGGTTCACCCGTAACCTCGCGCGGATTTTCTAGCGTAATATCTGCGCCCATCTGCTGAAGCACTTCCAAAATCCCCGTGCGGGTCGGGTTGATGCCAACATTTTGTACCAGCAGATCAGACCCCGGCACAATTGCCCCCGCGACCAACCAGAAGGCAGCAGAGCTAATGTCACCCGGCACAATCACCTGTTGACCCGTGAGCCGAGCTGGTCCCACCACTGTGGCACTACAGGCTTCCGGATCGACCAAAATCTCAGCCCCAAATGCCCGCAGCATCCGTTCGCTATGATCCCGCGACAGGGCTGTCTCAGACACAGTCGTTTTACCCTCGGTCATCAACCCTGCCAACAATATGCAAGACTTTACCTGGGCAGAGGCGATCGGCGATTGGTAATGGGTTGGCGTCAGTGCCTGTCCTTGAATCGCCAGCGGTGCCAAGCCATTACCCCGACTCCAGATCTGGGCACCCATGGCTTGCAAGGGTTTAATTACCCTGGACATAGGACGCGATCGCAAGGATTGATCCCCAGTGACCGTAAAAAAGCGCCCCGGATGAGACGCCATAATGCCTAACATCAGTCGAATGGTCGTCCCTGAATTGCCGGCATTGAGAACATCCTGTGGCTCTTGTAACTTGCCGATGCCAATGCCTTTGACGATAACCAAATCGGTATTCAACTCCGAGATGTCTGCCCCCATGGCTTGAAAGCACGCAGCCGTACTGCGGGGATCTTCTCCGAGTAATAAGCCTTGAATTTGAGTTTCACCTTCGGCAAGGGCACCCAACATTAAGGCGCGATGGGAAATAGACTTGTCTCCGGGAATGCGAATCTGACCGTGCAAGGATAGCCCGGATGGGGATGGGGCAATCTTGAGCGATTGGTGATTTTCCGTAGTATTGAGGGCGATGGTTGAGGTTGACATTGAGATAAACTGACATGGTGCGGCGATAGTCATCCTACCCTAAAGCAACCGGGAAGAGCGATCGCAAAGCATGAATTGTGAAACTTAAACTATGAAGAGACTATAAAGGATGTGGAAATTACAGTAGTCCTAAAAAAGTCATGATTTTCAGGTGGGCGGGCGTTGCCCGCCCACCTGAAAACTAAACACATCCAGGCGCAAAGCGCTGTATCTCTTCACCTCACTGTTTTTCGTATTCCCTGCCCTTCACTGCCCGTCTGCATCTACCTCCTCACCCTTCCCCTCACCTTTTATGTTGACTTACCATCGCAAACCCGTCTGTTTGTCATTAATGTCCTTTGATCTGCCCCTGTGGTCAGTCGTGGAAACGGCTGCCACGCTTTACCAGCGCGATCAGGAACGGTTTCATCTGTTGCTCACCGAACCCCATATCGAAGACTATCAATCTTCACCGTTATCAACGCCGTCTTCTCTGGGTGCTCCATCTGCCTATGTCTTACCGACTGCCGAACTCCCCACGCCGCGTCTGCTGTGGTTAGAAATTTCGCCCTATCGCGTCATCATGACGATGCAAGGCAACGGCAAGTCCAGCTACCGCCATTTTTGGGAGCAGGGGGTGTATGGGTTGAGTCGCTATTGGCTGCAAGATGAGCGGGTTAGCTCCCATGACCAACTGCGCTTGCGAAACTTTACTCGCAGCCTGGAACTCAGCGCCAATCCCTTGCCAGAGCATTTGCGGGTTGAATATGAATTGTGGGCAAATCAGCTTTGCATGGGTCGGTATGTCTTGAATTTGGAGATCCATCATTGAGGTTGCTGTTTCTTTCGACCCCCGTGGGACCCTTGGGATCAGGGTTGGGAGGTGGCGTTGAATTAACGCTTTACAACATTGCCCAGGAGATGATGCGACGGGGGCACGCTGTCACCGTGGTTGCGCCGCAGCAGTCTGAACTGGAGGGCGTGTCGATTGTCCCGATCGCCGGACACTTGCAGATTACAGCCCAAAGCCAGGGGCGTCAGACACCAGTGCTGATTCCAGGCAATTCTGTACTGGCAAATATGTGGGCTTATGCGCGGCAGGTGGCAGCCGATTATGACGTGCTGCTGAACTTTGCCTATGATTGGTTGCCGTTTTATTTGACGCCATTTTTCCCCTGCCCGATCGCCCATTTAGTCAGTATGGGATCGTTGTCGGATGCCATGGATCAGATCATTGAACACGTTGCGATCGCCTTTCCCAAAACCATCGGCGTCCATAGTTTGGCGCAAGCGGCAACGTTTTCGTTTGCCGATCGCTGTCGTTGTCTGTTGAATGGATTAGATCTATCCAAGTACGAATTTTGTGCGCAACCGCAACCGTCGATTGCGTGGGTAGGGCGACTGGCTCCCGAAAAAGGGTTAGAAGATGCGATCGCCGCCGTTCAAGCTGCCCAAGTCCCCCTGAAAATTTGGGGTGCGCTGTCAGATCCCGACTACTGGCAGCACATTCAAGCAACCTATGCCGATGCACCAATTCACTATGAAGGGTTTTTGCCAACCCATGAACTTCAGCAGGGCTTACGTCACTGTCGCGGCTTGTTGATGACGCCCCATTGGGTAGAAGCGTTTGGTAATGTGGCGATCGAAGCACTGGCGTGCGGGGTTCCGGTGATTGCTTATCGTCGCGGCGGTCCCGCAGAAATTGTCGAACACGGGAAGACAGGGTGGTTGGTTGAAGCCGATCAGGTTGAAGGGTTAGTCGCGGCGATCGCTAAACTCGATCAGATTGATCGCTCAACCTGTCGCCAACGGGCTGAAGCGCTGTATTCCATGACAGCCATGGGCGATCGCCTGGAAGCATGGTTTCAAGACATTTTGACCGGCAACCCGCTATGAGTTCGGCACTTCCTGTATTTGAACTGAGGCAGGTCAGCCACCAATTTGGACACGTCCCCGCATTAAGCCATCTCAACCTCCAGATTGCAGCAGGTGAACGGGTGGCACTGGTAGGGTCAAGTGGTGCCGGAAAAAGTACAGTCTTGCGATTGCTGAATGGCACCTTGCGCCCCAGTCAGGGTGAAGTATGGGCATTGGGACGCAACCTCAATACGCTTTCTACGCGATCGCTGCGGCAGGTGCAACAGCAGATAGGGAGCATCTATCAGCAGTTTCATTTGGTCGATAATCTGGCAGTAATTCATAACGTCAATGCCGGACATTTGGGACGCTGGTCGGTATGCAAAGCTGCTTTATCTCTACTGGTACCGCAGGATGTAGAAATAGCTGCCAAAGCCTTGCAACGAGTAGGAATTCCAGAAAAGCTGTATGCCCGAACCGATTCCCTTTCGGGGGGACAACAACAGCGGGTGGCATTGGCACGGGTATTGATCCAAAATCCGTTAGCAATTCTGGCAGATGAACCCGTCTCTAGCCTTGACCCGGAACTGAGCCGCGAGGTGATGGCGCTGTTGCGAGATCTGGTAGCAGAAGCAGGTAAAACATTAGTCGTCAGCCTCCATTCCGTTGATCTGGCACGCACATTTTGCGATCGCTTGATTGGGTTACAAGCTGGTGCCATGGTGTTTGATTTACCGGCTGATGAAGTATCCGACCATCATCTATCCGCCTTATACCGATTGCAGTAGATATGGCACACCCTCCCCCTTCACCGACGGCTGCATCACTCCCCTGGTTAACCGCGCGATCGCTCTGGGGCAGCGTGATTGTAGGAGCGATCGCCCTTTGCCTGTATACCACCGGGATAGGGCGGCAGGATGTGGTGAATCTGGCGGGGGTGCCCCTCTTATGGCGGTTTTTGGTTGCCAGCTTGCACCCCGACCTCAGTCCCGATTTTTTATCCCTTGTCTGGCAAGCGACTTTGACCACCCTTGCCTATGCGGTTTGTGGCACCTTCCTCAGCGTTCTGTTGGGGATGGTAGGCGGAGTGCTGTTATCGGAAGTCTGGTGGTCATCGGTATTCCCACAAGCGACCTGGCAGCGATCGCTGTGGGCGTTACTGCGCTTTGGATTGGCGATTCCGCGCGCCATTCATGAATTAATTTGGGGCTTGTTTTTTCTCAATATTTTTGGGCTGGATCCACTGGTTGCTATTTTGGCGATCGCTATTCCCTATGGTGCGATCGTGGCTAAAGTCTTCTCCGAAATTTTAGATGAAACACCCCGTCAACCTTTATTGGCATTGCTGAACAGCGGCGTTGCACCTGTCACTGCCTTTCTCTATAGCCTGATTCCCCAAGCCTTTTTGAATCTACTGTCTTACATCTTTTACCGATTTGAATGCTCCATTCGCTCAGCTGCCGTATTGGGCATCATTGGAGCCGGAGGATTAGGCTACGAAATTTTTCTCAGCTTACAATCACTCCGCCACGAACAACTTTGGACTCTGTTTGCTGCCCTATTTTTATTAAATGGCAGTGCAGATTTGAGTAGCGCCGGATTGCGTCGTCGTTTAGGTTCACCTAGCCGATTGGACTTGAATTGGCGAAAACAATCTACACCAATATCCACTGATTCAACCATGAAGTCCCTTCCTATGAATCAGACCAACGCGATCGTGAAACGATCCTACTTCATGTCCCATGATGTTACCCTGATCGGTGCGGGATTGGGTGTGCTGATTTTGATTCCTACTTGCTTTGCATGGATTCATGCAGACTTCAGCAAACTCTGGTCGCCCCGTACCGCGCAATTGCTGGGGGATATCACCCAA
Source organism: Calyptranema fuscum S582 (assembly GCF_055793305.1). Classification (NCBI taxonomy): domain Bacteria; kingdom Bacillati; phylum Cyanobacteriota; class Cyanophyceae; order Oculatellales; family Oculatellaceae; genus Calyptranema; species Calyptranema fuscum. The sequence goes on along the minus strand of NZ_JBSLYH010000056.1, from coordinate 7,639 downwards.
TCAGCCACTCCCCCCAATTTCTCCGGCGACTTGCTGATGCAACTGTTGCCGCTCTCCCTGCAAACCCTGGCAATGTCCATTTTAGCGATCGCCCTTGCCGGATTGGGGGGTATATTGCTGTCCGTTCCTGCTGCCCACACCTTCTTTCTGCCCGGTGGCTTATTCAATCCCACCCAACCCAGTGCCATCAAGCGATCGCTAGCCTGGTTGGGGCTACTTCTAACCCGATTCATCTTGCTGGGGTGCCGTGCTATCCCCGCCCCCATCTGGGCATTGGTCATGCTATTTATCCTGTTTCCCGGCATCCTTCCCGGTGCGATCGCCCTTGGCATCCACAACCTCGGCATCCTGGGACGCTTGATGGCAGAAGTGAACGAGAACCTGGATCAACGTCCTTTGATTGCTCTCAAAGCTCAAGGTACACCCGCATCATTAGTATTTTTATACGGCATCTTGCCCATGACCCTGACCCGATTTCTGGCATATATCCTCTACCGTTGGGAAGTCTGCACCCGAGAAACCGTGATTGTTGGTTTAGTCGGTGCCGGAGGGCTGGGACGCTTACTCACCGAGCAACTCAGCAGCTTCGATTATCGTAGCGTCATCGTTACATTAGGATGTTTCATCCTCCTCACCTTTGCCGTCGATTGGCTCAGCCACCAAATGCGGCGATCGCTACGATAACATCGAATATCGCGAAACAGGATGTATCGGCGAATTCATTGCACATAGGTTTCTTCCGTGCGATAGGCGTAGCGCCTCAGACAAAAGCATCCCACCCCTGCTCCAGCAATTTCTTAGTAAGTGGCTGCGTAGAGATAAGTAGATGTATTGTGCATCTAATAGCACATCCACTCACCTCCGTAAGGAATCTGAAAATATGCGGAAAGATTCTTGCTAATCAGCTTAAACAGCATATTATGCGGAAATAATCGGCATAAGTAGTAATTTTGGGATCTTAGGCAGAAAATTTCTGCCTAATCGCCCGTTTTGGGATCTTAGGCGGAAAAATTCCGTCTACTAATAGTTATGCGGCTGGGTGCTTGGTGTAGGTGCAACCAAAAGCTTGTCTGTAAGTGTTTAAGAATTGGTTATGGTCAAAGGAGTATCACTGAGTGGCAGACGATAGTGACGTTTTACTCAAGTTCTGTGAACAGCAGTGGGCAGAGGCGAAGCAAGCCGAAGATCAACGTGCAAGTCTTACCAACATCATTCTAGGGGTTGCCGCCGCTATTATTGCTCTCGTAGCGCAAAAAGGGCTAGCCAAAGAAACCTTACCCCTTGCCATCCTTTTAGTTGTCTTAGGCGCTTATGGAGCGATCGCTTCAGAAAAGTTGTACGAGCGACATCAATTTCACAGTGAACGGGCATGGGCTTGGCGAGAGAAGATAAACGAACTACATCCCAATACTCATCTGCTCATTTTGAAAGATGAAGCAGTCAAAAGGCACAGTCGGAAATTCCCCAGAATGAACAAGATCCGGCTACATCATTTGTGGCTTATTTTGCACTTAATCATTGCTTCAGCAGGTTTAATCCTGGCTATTATCATTGTTTTATGATTTCTGCTGGATGTTTTGAACTTGATACAGGCAGTAACAATTTATAAAGCTCCACAGAAGGGAAAAGGGCAGAAACTCTTGAAAGATGGATTTCATCCTGCCGACTTTCCGTATAGCCCTCCTAATGCCGATGGAAAATGCTACTTCGCTGCTCCAAACAGTAGGAGCCTTGCTGAGGAATATTGTAAGTATTACAAGGATGGAGTGTTAGAAGTTACAATTGAGCAGAGAATTTATGATCAGTACTTTAAGTCCCTTGAAAAGCCTTATCAAGGTGGATTATACATTGAGCTAGCAGTCCCTCACAGCTTGTTTCCTATTTTGAACCAATTTCCAAGAGTTCTAAAGTCGGAGTAGTGCCATGAGCAATGATTTCTGGAATCAAATAAAGTCTAAGTATCGTTTTGGAACGCTGATTTACGGAAAGGTTGAGTATCATACTCCATTTGGTATCTTTGTTAATATTGGTGACAAAACAGTAAGAGGCATTGTTCAGATTACAGATTTTGTGGATACAGGAGATATGACACCAGAAATGTATCCTGATATTGGCTCTCCAATAGGGGCAATTGTCGTTGGTTATACAGAAGATGAGCGAAACCAAGTTTGGTTAAGCGTAAAGCCTAGTGTGTTGCAGAAAGCACTTGTACATCTCAAAGTTCCGGCTACAAGCGAGAAAGCATAGAAGCGTTGTCGCCGCATAACACTGCGTCGGTGCGAGCGGAATAGAGGTTGTCGATGAGAGTTCAAGGTGATCTGCCACCGCATAACTTCACCGTTAGCTGGCTTCGTTTCTGGGCTAGGGCTAGTACAGGAAGATGAGTTGTTAGTGCTCAAAATCACGAAGCAACAACGCGCGTTTGAGCTTGTGCATGAGATTTGGGTTTCACTACAATTTCCACATCTCGCCCCAAAGCATTGAGAAAGCGAAACAATCGTGCGGTGGAAAAACCTGCTAATTTGCCGTTGATTAATGCCGAAATCTTAGGTTGGTCAATTCCTAATGCCTCTGCTGCCTCAATTTGGGTCATTTGTTGAGTTGTAATGATGGTGCTGATCCGTCGAGCAAGTTCTGCTTTAACTAGCAATTCGTCAGCACTGTCTAAACTCAAATCTGCAAACACATTGCCGCTACTGGCTTGTACTCCAATTTCTTCGGTCATATTTTACTCTCCCTTGTGTTGGCTGTAGTGTTGTGCGTAGTGTTCCCTAGCTCGTTTCAGTCTGTTTCGATTAGGTCAATATCCTGTTTAGGGGTAGCAATACCTTGCTTTGATTTTTTCTGGAAAGCGTGTAAGACGTAAACCACTCCAGCCAGTTTTACGGTGTATACGGCTCGATAGGTATCTCCGTCAAAATCTTCTACAATCTCCAGTACTCCGGTTCCCCTAAATCCCTTGAGTGGTTTGGCTGAGGTATGCTTTTCACCACATTGAGCCAAGTACAATGCGTAGCCAACGGTTTGCCGCACATCCTCTGGGAACTCCTTCAAATCGTCTAGGGAGCTTCCAACCCATTCAACTGGCTTTGAAGATGTATTCATACTTTAAATATGCTAGTTTTGGCATATTATTGTCAATAGTCAGGTTTCATCTGTTATTGCCAGCCAGCTAACACGTCACGGCAGCAGACAGGGGAAAACCGCTGGTGCTTAGTTTAAGGTTGTCTGCCACCGCTGCGTTTTGCTGTTAGTGCGATCGCCGCTCTTGTAGGGTATGTTCTCCAAGTCAATTCTTAATTACTCCACCAATAAATTCCTGAAAACGCACCAGAGTTGTGGATGTTCAGAAGTGCGATCGCAATCTCACAACGTCCATGCACACCGACCGCCGAGAATTTACTGTTGGGATTGAATTATCTGCGGCAGATGATGGATATCATTAGACCGCCAGCACCTTGAACTCGTCATGGATTCACTCGGCAACTATTTACTTAACATCGAGACGGCGCTCAACGATCACCTTGGGTTCCACACTCCTCAAACACTTGATGTGGGTGAGGTTCTGCATCAGTTTGTCTTCTTGCCAACCTTCCATCCCCCCAGTACGCTCGTCCTTGAGCAATCTGCGAGTGACGCGACTGCGTACTTTGCATTCTTGTATGGCTCGGTCTCGACTGAGGGAGCCGATGGTTGCTGGCAAGACATTCAACCTGTTGACCCAAACCTGATGACCGCCTTCTCAACGGCGGCTGAGGTAGCCAAGCCCTGGGACTTCCCAAATGCCGTTACCAACAGCCGAGATGGCATCCTCGCTGGGTACCGGGTGCAGACCATGGAACGAAGTGCCCGGTTCTATGCCTTCAACCCTATCAACGAGGAGCATCCTGGTCAAATTGCGTGGCTCAAGCAGGGGCTTCATCTGGCTCGATCGCTCTTTCGCTCTGCGGATGCCGTTCTTTATCTTAGGTCTTTACACGAGTACTTTCGCGCCCACTGAACCTGGCGTTAACGAGTGCGATCGCCGCTCTTGTAGAATGCGTTCCTCAAGACAACCCTTAATTACTCCGCCAATAAATTCCTGAGATGAACTATCGAAACCACAGGTCTACATCTAGAAGATTCTGGATTCGCCCGGAACCATACTCTCTGCACGTCAATCCCAAATCTGAACGAGAATCAACCCACTCGTAATCGTTCAATATCTCGGATGGGAGGCGCACCAAACATGCGGGAATATTCTCGACTGAACTGCGAGGTACTTTCATACCCAACCCGATAAGCAGCCTGAGTTGCATCGATCGCCTCGGCAAGCATGATCTGACGGGCATTCATCAGTCTCAGATGCTTTTGATATTGCAACGGACTCATGGAGGTGACTGCCTTAAAGTGGCGATGGAGCGATGCTGTAGACATATTCGCTTGTTCAGCTAATTCTTCAACCCGCAACGGTTGGGCAAACTCTGTCTTGATTTGTTTGATCACATCTGCAATGCGCTGCATGTTGCTGCCAGAGGTTGCAACCTGACGAACAGCTTCCCCTTGTTCATCGGTGAGTAGACGGTAATAGATTTCGCGGATAATCAGGGGAGCAAGAAACGGAATATCCTGCGGTGTATCTAAAAGTTTTGTCAGTCGAATGGCGCAATCAATCAAAGATGGACTCGCATCACTAATGCACAAGCCTCTTATAGAGTTCTCTTTCGTATCGATATCTGGATTTGTTTGAACAATAATTTCACAGAGTTGGGCTGGATCTAGGTTCAGCTTTAAGCCGAGATAGGGTTGATCGGGTGTTGCCTCGATCATGCAAACGCTCAGGGGCAAATCCACCGACGTTACTAAATATTGAGCGGCCCCATACTGAAAGTTTTCTTCACTGAGCGATAATTTCTTTTCGCCCTGAACCACCATCGCAAACAGTGGTTCGCTAACATCTTCTATAGTTTTGGAAGTATCGCATCGCACGAAGACTAAGGGATCGATCGCGGTTGGATAATACCCACTTCTATCACTGCTCGTATGCCGCTCGATGAGTGTCGCCAATTCTGCACATTTGGCGATCGCCAATTGCCGTTGTATTAGCAAAGTCTCTCCATTGGTAGAAGCGGCGATCGCCACTTCATGGCTCAGTGTCTTGCTCGTCATGATGGTTTCTTGACTGATAGAACACTTGTCATGCCTGCATTATAGGAGGCGTTTTCCTTAACCAAGCCTTGTTTGAGAGAATCAGGCAATCATCTGCAAGATTTGTGTATTTGGGCAAAGGCAGATTCAGCCTACGATGACCTCATGCTGAAAAGCAGAAAGTATTCACTCATCAGGCTTCGAACTCGTGTTGCAAACACAAGTCGGTAAATAACCGTTATGAATGCAAATGAAAAAGTAGTTTTAATCACGGGAGCCAACAAGGGAATCGGCTTGGAGATTGCGCGTCAACTTGCTCAAAAGAACTGTGTGGTGCTGCTTGGTAGCCGCGATCGCATTCGTGGAATAAAGGTAGCTGAGATGCTCAAGCAGGTTGGCAATGTTCAACCAATTGAAATCGATTATGCGCGTCCAGATACGATCACCCAGGCGGCTAAAACAATCGACGCTGAATTCGGCAGGCTCGATATCTTAGTCAACAATGCAGGCATGGCTGATCCGGCTGATGGTCTGCCCAGTCAAACTGATGTCACCGCTGTTGAACACATCCTGGCGACGAACTTCATCGGTCCGCTGCGAGTCACACAGGCAATGCTGTCACTGATTAAAAAGTCAACCAGCGGTCGCATTGTGAATATGTCGAGCGAACTCGCATCGCTCACACTCAATGGTGATCCAGCGTGGAAATTTGCCCAATCCAAGTTGCTGGGTTACTGCGCGTCTAAAGCGGCATTGAATATGCTCACCGTACAGTTAGCATCTGAATTGTGTGACACCAACATCAAGGTGAATTCTGCCGATCCAGGGTTTACTGCCACCGACCTCAATCAATTTCGTGGAGAACAAACGATCGGGGAAGGGGCCATTGAACCCGTGCGGCTAGCGTTGCTTGATGATGATGGACCGACTGGTAGCTTCTCTGGAAGAAATGGTGAACTTCCCTGGTAGATATACCTTACAAACGCGAGGTTTTTTATGAAAGTTGCGATCGCATCATCTCGACAAACTGTGTATTGGAGAAAAGTCATCAACAGAATAATCGCTGCCTTGGGATGCATTTTTATTACGCTACTCGTTGTGTTTCTACCTGCGATCACTACTGCACAAACTCAACCAGCAACGATTGCACCACAAACTCAACCAGAACAGAGTCGCCGTGAACGAGGCAATCAAGTTATCAATAAACTAACCAGTGGGGCAGGGCAACCCGTACTCGATGCCCTCCGTCAGGATTTTCCATTTCTTGCAGATGCGATCGTTGATTATTCGCTTGGTGAAGTCTGGTCGCGTCAGGGACTAGACGATCGCACCCGTCAGCTTGCCACCGTTGCCGCCTTTGCCGCCGCTGGAAATCTGCCACAACTAAAGATTCATGCAGGCTATGCCCTCAGACTTGGCGTAACGCAAGACGAACTTAAAGAAATCATTTACCTCACCACAGTAACGGCTGGTTTTCCGCGCTCGATTGATGCGGCACAAGCCATGAGAGAAGTCTTTACCGCGCAATAAAAGCGTTTTAGCACGACAAAACAAGTTCACTTCATCACTGCAAAATAACCAGGAGATAAGACTCATGACGACCCATAAAAACACCCAAAAAGTGGTGCTGATTACAGGTGCAAGTAGCGGCATTGGTGAAGCAACTGCCAGATTACTGGCTCACAACGGTCTACGAGTTGTGTTAGGCGCACGGCGTACCGATCGCCTCGAAGCGATCGCCTCTGAAATCCGTGAGAAAGGGGGCGTAGCAGAATATCGCGCACTAGATGTAACTAACCTCGAAGACATGCAAGCCATTGTTGAGTTTGCAGAAAATAAGTTTGGTCATCTGGATGTCGTAGTCAACAATGCAGGGATCATGCCACTCGCCAAAGTAGAGGCATTACAGATCGACGAGTGGAATCGCATGATTGATGTCAATATTCGCGGTGTCCTTCACGGCATCGCGGCTGCCCTCCCTATCTTTAAGCAGCAACAGTCTGGACAGTTCGTAAATATCTCCTCCATTGGTGGGCATATCGTCTATCCGACAGCAGCCGTGTACTGTGCAACCAAGTTTGCCGTCTGGGCAATTTCTGAAGGACTGCGGCAGGAATCGACGGATATCCGGGTTACGATCATCTCGCCCGGAGTGACCCAATCTGAACTCCCCAGCACAACCACCGACGTTGAAGCCGCGCAGTGGTTAGAGGAATTTCGGGGAGCCGTGATTCCACCCGATGCGATCGCTCGTGCCATTGCCTTTGCGATCGAGCAGCCCGCAGATGTTGATGTGAATGAAATCATTGTTCGACCGCTTGGGCAGTCTAGTTAAGCATCAACTGCATTAGCTATCAATTTCAGCGCCTAATGTTAACGGGAAGGGGGAAAGAAATGCAGCCAAGCTATTTTCCCTTCCCTCATTCCTCATGGAAAAAGAATTGGTATTGAAATGGGTGCAGATGGCGATCGCAGTTTTTATTTCAGATTCTCAAACCCTTAGGGCGTGTTT
>NZ_JBSLYH010000055.1:0-47204 GCF_055793305.1 Calyptranema fuscum S582 | reverse complement strand
TGCGTTGGAAGAAGGAACAACTGCGCCAGAAATGATGTTGTTTCCGTACAGTAGAGAACCTGCAACAGGCTCGCGGATGCCGTCGATGTCAACAGGAGGAGCGGCGATGAAGGCGATGATGAAGCAAATGGTTGCAGTCAGCAGGGTAGGGATCATCAGAACGCCGAACCAACCTACATAGAGGCGATTTTCGGTGCTGGTTACCCAGTTGCAGAACTGACCCCACAGGTTGCCGCTTTCGCGACGCTGTAGAACCGTAGTCATGATTTATAAGTCCCTTGTGAAAAGTATTGAAACTATGTATTTACAAGCGCTGGCGTCGTTAACCTCGGCTGTTGCTTGCATGTGATAACTGTAACAATAGTTAAAGGATTTTGCAAGGTATTTAATCAAGTTTTGTAAACAATTTTCCTGATTTTCTCAAAAAAAGATGGATGACGCTGGTTTTGTCCATCGCGCATTTTAGCCCAATTCATTGCGGTGCAATGCTTTTATGCGATCGCAATGAATCTGAGGAGATTTCTAAGATCCATTCACACAATCTGAGAATTTCTCCTTTTCGTTCAGAAAGCGGAGTCGTTACCCCAAAATCCGCAACAAAAGTTAGCAATTACCGCCCTGGTCTCATCTTCCTCTCACCACCGTGATGCTTAGAGGCGTGGGCAAAGCCCACGCCTCTAAGCATCAGAAATGCCGCAATCACTACATACCCATCCCAAAGCGACAGACACGCCCGATCAAAAATCAAAATAAATATAAGGTGCGCTCTCATTCGGTGCCAGCAGCCATGCAGCGAACAGGCAAATCGGCACCAATAAGATTTTTACAGACCAGTTCAGCTGGACTTTCAGCCCCTTATTCAGAAAGTAAACCCCTGCCATGATGCCCACTAGCCCCCAGAGCAACAATGAGATTTGCAGCGGTCCCATTTGTAACGTTTCAATATAGACCTTCTGAGCAAACTGAATGTCGGCTGGATGTCCAAATAAATGTTGCAGAACCAAACCCGATTCTTTCAAATTGGGCAAGCGAAAGAAAATCCAGGAGAAAAAGACAGCACTTTGGGTAATAGCCCAGGCAATGAGGTTACCAGGAACACTCTGCCACAGAGCATTTAAGCCGCTCACTTGCTTCGACAAGCCATCCGTCAGGCGGTGAATCACTAAAAATAAACCGTGCAATCCACCCCAGACAATAAATCCCCAGGCAGCGCCGTGCCAGATACCTGCCAACAACATCACCGTTAACAGATTAAAGCAGGTTCGCGCCAAGCCTTTGCGAGAGCCACCCAACGGGAAATAGAGATAGTTGCGCAACCAATCGCCCAGCGTCATATGCCAGCGTCGCCAGAAGTCAGCAATGTTGGTACAGAGATAGGGAAAATTAAAGTTTTGCGGCAGGTCGATGCCAATCAGCAAAGCACTGCCTCTAGCCACATCAACATAGCCACTAAAGTCAAGATAAAGCTGCAATCCGTAGGCAAAAATGGCGAGCCATAAATCACCGCTGCCTGCTCGTTCCAGGTTGCCAAAGGTGAGGTTTACCAGGGTTGCCAGATGATCTGCCAAAAGGAGCTTTTTGACAGCTCCACAGGCGATCAGCCAGAGTCCTTCGGTAATTTGGCTGGGATTTGGGGGGGTGGGGGTTTGCAGTTGGGCAATCAGGGGATGGAAACGGGTGATGGGACCCGAAATCAGCTTTGGAAAAAACAGCTTGTACGCCGAGAATTTCAATAAGTCGTAGGTTGCTGGTGCGCCTCGATAAACATCAATCAGATAGGCAATACATTCAAAGCAGAAAAAGCTCAGTCCAAGCGGGGCAATTAAATGGGTGGCGACCCAATTGGCACCCTCGTTGGCAGCAGGAAGGTTAAACGCTAACCCAAACGTATCGAGGGTAAAAGGAATGTATTTAAATCCGGCTAACAACCCTATATTGAGGAGGATCCCCACCCATAGCAGTTTGAGTCGGTGACGATTCCAGTCTTGTTGAGCAAACTGCCAGTCTTCAATGCGCCAGTCGATTGGATGGCTGAGGGCAATGCCGATGCGGAAGGTAATCAGAATCATCACCAACAGCAACGGAATGTATTGGATTTGCAAAGAGCCATAGAATGCCAGACTGGCGATGAGAATGACCCACAGCTTTAGCGATCGCCCTTCGACAGACCAATAAAGCCCCAGGACACTGAGCAGAAAAATTCCGTAAATAATAGACAAAAAAGTCATAGGCGGCGAAGAGATGCGATCGCATAACTCAGTTCATGCTGACTAAGTCTACATCAGGGATATTTCATCTGCGATCGCTCCTATCCCTATCTCACGCATAATGAGAACAGATGCTTTACATTGCTTTACTATGGCGCGAGATTTACGGGGTTTTCTGAAACAGCTAGAGCAACGCGGACAGTTGCGGCGGATCAGCACGCTAGTTGATCCGGAGCTAGAAATTGCTGAAATTAGCGATCGCATGTTGCAGGCAGGTGGTCCCGCGCTGCTGTTTGAGAATGTTAAGGGATCGCCCTACCCCGTTGCCATTAACGTCATGGGCACCGTCGAACGGATTTGCTGGGCAATGAATATGGAAACGCCCGTAGAGCTAGAGGAGTTGGGCAAAAAATTGGGGATGTTGCAGCAGCCCAAACCCCCTAAGAAAATCTCACAGGCGATTGAGTTTGGCAAAGTTTTATTTGATGTAGTGAAAGCGAAGCCGGGGCGCGACCTGTTTCCGCCTTGTCAGCAGGTGGTAGTTAAAGATGATGAACTGGATTTAAACCAGATTCCGATGATCCGGCCCTATGTCGGCGATGCTGGCAAGATTATTACGCTGGGATTGGTAATTACAAAAGACTGCGAAACGGGCATACCCAATGTCGGCGTCTATCGGCTGCAACTCCAATCGAAAACCACGATGACGGTACATTGGCTGTCGGTGCGGGGGGGAGCACGACATCTACGCAAAGCGGCAGAGCAAGGCAAGAAATTAGAAGTGGCGATCGCCCTGGGCGTTGATCCGCTAATCATCATGGCAGCGGCAACTCCAATTCCCGTGGATTTATCGGAATGGTTGTTTGCAGGTCTGTATGGCGGATCTGGGGTGAACTTAGCCAAATGTAAGACGGTGGATCTAGAAGTGCCAGCCGATTCTGAATTTGTCTTAGAAGGCACGATCACCCCTGGCGAAGTCTTGCCAGACGGGCCCTTTGGCGACCACATGGGCTATTACGGCGGCGTTGAAGATTCGCCGTTGATCCGGTTCCATTGCCTCACCCATCGCAAAAATCCGATTTACCTGACGACATTCAGCGGTCGTCCTCCCAAAGAAGAAGCCATGATGGCGATCGCCCTTAACCGTATCTATACGCCGATTTTGCGCCAGCAAGTCTCTGAAATTACCGACTTTTTCTTGCCGATGGAAGCCCTCAGTTATAAAGCGGCAATTATTTCTATCGACAAAGCCTATCCCGGACAAGCCCGCCGCGCGGCTCTGGCATTTTGGAGTGCGTTACCCCAATTTACGTACACCAAATTTGTCATTGTTGTGGATAAAGACATTAATATCCGCGATCCACGTCAGGTGGTCTGGGCAATCACATCAAAAGTTGACCCGGTGCGCGATGTCTTCATCTTGCCGGAAACGCCGTTTGATACGCTCGACTTTGCCAGCGAAAAAATTGGGTTAGGTGGACGCATGGGCATTGATGCGACGACCAAAATGCCCCCTGAAACCGATCATGAATGGGGTGCGCCGTTAGAATCGGATGCCGAAGTTGCCGCCATGGTGACGCGCCGCTGGGCAGACTATGGGCTGGGCGACTTGAATTTGCAATCCGTCAATCCCAATCTGTTTGGCTACGATCTGAAATAGTGTGTTCGGGTGTGGATTTGGTCATACCCATGGCACACAAATCCTGTTGTTATGATGAACAAAATCCATTCACCTCAACCTCCTCTAACCCCCCATGCTGGATCAAATTGCTGCCGCATTTGACCGTCAAGATTACAAGACGGCTGCTGCCTTGCTGAAACAGTTGAGCCAACAGACACCCGATCATCCCTGGGTGAAGTTTTACACAGGTCGGCTTTACGAAGCTAAACATCAGCTTGATGCCGCTGAAGCGGTTTATCGCAAGATTTTGCGGGAAACAACCAACCCAAAATTGGCACTTCAAACACGTCAATGTCTACAGCGGTTAGAAGAGACGGCACAGACTCAACGCCAGGAAGCGATCGCCCGCGCTACGGCAGATCCTAATAATGTAGGTGTGGGATTTTTGATTCTCGAACCGATGAGTGTAGAAACTCGCCAACAGGTGATCCCAGCGTTTTCTAAGTTGATGAAGTTGGATGCGTATACGGCTCGGATTCATCTATCCCACCGTGGCTGGCGGCTATATCGCACGGGTGAAATTGGCGAACTTCAGGTTTATACCCAGGAACTGCGGGCAGCGGGTATTCCAGCATTTGCTGTTGCGTTGGCACAAATACAAACTCTGCGGGTGTTTCGAGTCCATTATCTGCAAACGAACACCCCCCATCCGTCGATCATTTGCTATAACGAAGCCGATCAACTTGGTACACTGCCCTTTCACTGGGACGAGGTGGGTGGACGGGTAGAAGGCATGTTACCGATTTTTGAAGATGTGGTTGACTTGGGTCCCTGGAATAAACTCAAACGCAAGGAAGCCACGCAAGATTATGCCCAGGTACTCGACTTGCATTTGCCAAAACGCAACTGTTTGCTGCGGTTTTGCGATCGCACCTATCAGTTTCAGCAAGGGATTAACTTCACTGCCCATTCAGATCCACAGTCGGCTGTAAGGCAATCGACAACCCGCCTGAACTGGAATCATCTGGTGCAATTTTTACAGGATCAATTGCCGCAGACTGCCAGCCATGCCAACTTTACCCCGTTTGCCGAGACGGCGTTAGAACATCTGGAGTCGATTAACGCCCTGAAATCGCACATCGATATTTTTCGTAAAGAAGAAACGCAGTGGGATCCGGCGTTTCATCTTTACAGTAGTCTGGTGTTCTTAAACCCAGAGACGCCAGGGTAAGGGGCGATCGCACTTCGCTTCTGGATAAATTACGGCTGTTGTGAGAGAGCCGCGCTTCGCGCGGCTCTCTCACAATAAATTATTTGAGAGGGCGACGGCAGAGCCGTCGCCCTCTGAACGCCAATGGGTTTTATTCAAGCCACGCTCTGGAGAGTTAGCTAAACTTGGGCAGGTCAACGGCTGACAACGACGACAGCTTGCGGGTCGGGCGCAGAGGATGAACCAGGGGCGACGGCCAATTGGGGTTGTTGCCAAACGGAGTCGTCTGTTCGCGAGTTACGGTAGACTTCGCTGCCGTTGATGATTCAGGCGATCGCGACAATAACGGCGGAATAGCCGTGGAGGATGCACCAATAACGGTTGACACAGGGACAGGGGCATCGGCATTGGCAACCGATTGCTCTGGATGGGTCGGTTGGGTCGGTTCTGCGGTGGGCTTAGCAGGTATAGCCTCAAACGACGAAAAGTCATTTGCCATACTGGCTTTGACCAGATCATCCGCCGACACTTCAATCAAGCGAGCTAAATCTTGCCAGAGGGCTGCTTCACCCACCTCCGAGGCAGGGAGTGATGCGGCTTCAGTTGCCGTTGTGGGTTCACTCCAGAAGTCGCCTAACGCGGCTTGCAACTCCGAAATTCCGGCTTTCAAAACATCAGGTGACAGATCTGCTAATTCCGAGAGGTCGTCGAGCGTATCCAAATCCAGCGACGAGCTTAAATCAGCAGAGTCTACGGTTGGGGATGTTGCATCTTTGCGTTTGATATCGTAGCTAACGGGAGCGGGCGGTATCGTATGGGTTGAATCTGAGGCGGATAGAGTCACCGGGGTCACGTCAACATCCGTAAATGCTGGGTCAAAAGACGATTCATAGCCCACAGCATCCGGCAACGCTTGCAGGTCAGACAGCTCATCGGCAAGAGAACTCAGGTTTAACTTTTCGAGAAACTTAGATTGCGATTGCGATGACCACGGCTGAATTCGTTGTACTTTTGGCAGCAGGTTTTGCCCCAAATCCGTTTGAGGTTCATACCAGAGGGGAATATTGACTCTGCCGTCTTCGGAGTTGGCAAGAGCGGTATAGCTGGGGGGCGGCACTTCTAAGCATTTTTCTAACGCAGCTTTAAATTGCAGGGTGTAGCGTTGCTGCCGTTGTAACCGAGTGCGTAAATCACGATTGCCATTTTCACTCTGGATCAACACTTGTGCTTGTTCGTTATACCGTTGTTGCACCAAAGCGCAATCGCGTTCGAGATGGGCAACCCGTTCTTGAGAGCTTTCCAATTCTCCTTTGAGCGTCTCGACCAAAATTTCTTGTCGTTTATTGGCTTGACGCAAAAATTCAAATTCATTCAGCAGTTTGGCAATTTGTTCGGGCGTCAAGACGCTCTCTGATGCTCCGGTCGCCATGGCACTACCGTTGCGATCGCCCGTGGGTAGACCCAGTGCAGTCTTCTGACTGTTTTCTAGCGCGTCTTCAAGTTGCGATACCCGATCGAGCAGAGCGTTATTACATTGGTTGAGTTCTTGAATCAGGCTGATCAGATCATCTACGTCGGGCTGTTCGGTCAGATCAGAGATATCTTCAACCCGCACAGGTGGATTAACCGAAGGATTGGGAACTGCTTGCATCGTCCAATTTGCTGGAGGGGATTCTTGAGCATACAGCGATTGGCGATCGATCGCATCCGCACTGATGGCGTTGGGAAAATTAACCGTTTGCCAATCGGCTTGAGATGTCGGCACTACAGGATCAGGACTATGCTCGACAACAGCATCGGCGGAGAAATCATCCCAACCTGTAAACCAGTCGGATGTGGATGAGCTAGTGACCTCCGGTGAGGTTGGGTCGTTAGGAGGAATGTTGGCTTCACTCATGGTTCTGGCTCAAGTTCATTGGATCTGGGCACGCTAAAGGCGATCGCACGCTCTAACTAATAACTAATAAAAATAATGCAAACCATTCATTTAGTAACACACAAAATCTGACTCACAACAAATTGTTAACTTTTTAACGGAATGGAGGGCATACACACCGCTAGAGAAAGTTTAGAGAGTACTGTCTCTCAAGCTTTGCCACAAAACGTCCTGGTGGAGTAAGGCTCGATCAATCGTCGCATGAATTTGAGTTAGCGACAGACCATCCCCATTGGCGTAATGTTCTAACCAACGCTGGCTGATCACCGTGGCATCGTCGGGCAACTCGTCTAGTTCCCAACCTGGGATGTCATACTCCTGCATCAATTGGCTGACTTTGGGGTCATAACTCAGCGCAAAACACCGGCATTCTGACGCCGCTGCCATGATCAGCCCATGTAAGCGCATGGCGATCGCCATCTCTACTCCTCGAAACACCCCCATCAATTGTTGGGGATTACTGAGCTGTAAAATCCGACTGACTCCGGGTAAATGGGGCTGGATGGCTTCCGCGATCGCCAGATCTTGAACAGGTTGAAACGGGATTAGCAACAGACACGTCTGGGTTGCCTTTTGAAAATCGCTCAATGCCTGGGTCAGAGTCTGCAATCGAATGGGTGTCAGGTGAGGATGAGGACGCAATACCACGGCAACTCGGGGCGCAGGTAACTCCCATAACCCCGGAACTGGCTCTGGCTGCAATGCCCAGACCGGGTCGGGTGCCAATGTAAATGATAGCTGCCAATCGCTGAGCAGCTGAGCAGAAGCGCGATCGCGGACGCTGATAGCCGTACATCCAGAAAAGCTGCGCTGGGCAAGCTGACGGGTCAGCGATCGCTGCAACGGTCCGATGCCCTGTGCCCAGGCGATCGTTTTTATGCCAAACTGTTGCGCCAAGCCCATCAGCCCCCCGTAATAGAGCGGACTCACGGCACTCGTTGTATCTTGGATCAAACTGCCCCCACCCCAGATAAAGGCATCGGCTTGACGCAACGCATTAAAGACCGACATGGCAGACATGCGATCGCACGCCTCGACGCCATAGGCTTGCATCGTGTGTTGCGGATTGCCCGACAACACTAACGGGTCAATATGCTGCGGCAACATTTGCAATAACGTTGCCAATAATGCCTCATCGCCCCCATTTCCCTTGCCATAATAGCCAGACAAAACCGCTCGCATCCCCATCTTCCTCATCTGTGATCTTAAGTTTTTGGTATGGTTCTACGCAATCTAGTTAGGACATCGGGGGGTGGGGGCGGTGCCCCCACGCAGGGGTTCCACCCCTGCACCCCGTCCTAACCCTAATGCGTACCGATATAGTTCTAAAAAAGTAATGATTTTTTGTGGCGCGGGCGTCGCCCGTGCCACAAAAAATCATTACATGAATACCACTACCAAGTTTTTAAGGTGAATGGTTGGGACGCAATGCACTCCAACGATTCATGAGAAATTAGTTATGAACTGAAAACTGCACACTCAAAAACTCAAACTTTATTTTATGCATGCTCTTTCCATCCCAACCTGGATGATCCACATTTCCAGTGTGATTGAGTGGGTCGCTGCCATCTGGCTGATCTGGATTTACAGCGATCGCAGTCACAATCCGGCATGGCGCGCCCTCTCCTGGGGAATGTTGCCCGCTCTGGTGAGTGCTATGTGTGCCTGTACCTGGCACTTTTTTGATAACCCCCCTGCCCTGGAATGGTTAGTAACACTGCAAGCCGCCACTACCGTATTAGGCAACATTACTCTTTGTCTGGCAGGTTGGTGGATTTGGACAACCTCCAAACGCTCAACCCAGACCCCACCCAACAAATCGACGTCCCCCGAGATTTAAACCCCGCTTAGGATCGTGAATTCATTAAAACCGCAAGGTTTGTGTTGTGAGGCACGGCACCGCCGCGCCTCACAACACAACCTTACAGGTTATTAAATCCATGATCTTTAGCACACTGTTTGTTTAATGTTCACGGTTTAATGTTTACGGTTCCCTATGTTAGATCTAACTCTCCCTTCCCTTACTTCCCTATCCCTGCTCCATCATTCATCGCTATTATCCCTAACACTCCAGCCTCTATCCCTGCCGCTCCACCCTCCATCCCTTCATCTCTTCATCTCTTCCCATTTGCTTCATCCCTTGCTGTCCCACCTCCCAAGCACCGTGCCCCCGGCTAATGCGTTGATACCTTCCAAAGAAACGCTGTTTGCCCTTTCCCTATTTCCCTATATTGGGTTTCTGTGGTTTCTCACCCGATCAAAACAGGCACCCCGACTGGCACTCATTGGCTTTTATATGACCCTGGTGTTTGTCGCCGTCACGATTCCGGCAGGCATTTATGCCCAGGTTGCCTATGGTGAAGCGTTAGCAAACGTTGATTTTTTGCATGGGGGCGCAGAAGTTTTCTTGACCCTATCCAACGTGTTAGTCGTTTTAGGATTTCGTCAAGCCATTCAGTCATGTCAGGAACCCTTCAAAGATGCCGATTAGAGGGATAGCCTTTTGCAGCAATTACTTGTAACATCTAACTTTCGATTTAAGATTTAATTCCAATTAAGATGTTGAGATGGAGTGCTGTCTATGGATAAAAGCCATAGAACAGCTTAGCCCGCTGAGCATTGAGCAGATGGAAACCTCCGCTTTCTAATTTTTTACTGTGGGGTTGATTGTGCTGATCAGCACAAACAAGTCTTAGAGATAATTTCAAGCTCATTCACCGACCCAGTTAAGATGCTCCTAATTAGGTGAAAATTGAAGTATCAGCAGCTCAACCGTGCCACCTACCATGATTTGTTGTCTAAATCCTCGTTGTCGCAAGCCCCAAAATCCTGACGATACAAAAGTATGTCAGAGTTGTGGGTCCAGTTTAACGCCGCTGCTGCGGGGGCGTTATCGTGCGGTGCAACCGATTGGACAGGGTGGGTTTGGTAAAACGTACCTGGCAATGGATGAAGATCGGCTGGGGATGCGCTGTGTGATTAAGCAGTTTTCACCGCAGGTGCAGGGCACTAAGTCGATGGAAAAAGCGATCGCCCTGTTTAACCAGGAGGCAGTGCGTCTGCATGAATTGGGCGAACATCCGCAAATTCCCACCCTGCTGGCATATTTTGAGCAAGAAGGTTATCTCTATCTGGTGCAGCAGTTTATCGAAGGACAGAACCTGCTGCAAGAGATGCGTCAGCAAGGCACGTTTAACGAACGTCAAATTCGCGACCTGTTAGCCGACATTTTGCCCGTCTTGAGATTTGTCCACAATCATCAGGTAATCCATCGCGACATCACACCGATGAACATTTTGCGGCGTCAATCAGACGATCGCCTGATTTTGATTGACTTTGGCATTGCCAAGCAACTGAGCCAAACCTCTGGCGAACCCGGAACCCGCATCGGCACAGAAGGCTATGCCCCCATGGAACAATTTCGCGGCGGGCGCGCTTTTCCTGCCAGCGATATTTATAGTCTGGGGGCAACCTGTTTGCATTTGATGACCGAAACCCGCCCCGATCATCTCTATGATCCGCTGGAAGGACGCTGGATCTGGCGCGATCATCTGCAACATAAAGAGGTGCTGATCAGCGATCAACTGGCGCACATGCTGGACATGATGCTGAAAGATTTGGTCAACGATCGCTATCAATCTGCCGATGAGGTGATGCGAGATCTCAATGCTGATTACTTCATCCCCTCCGCAGTGGGCACAAAATCGAGATCGGGCAACCCATCCAATCGCTATACCAATAATCCCTCAGCCAATACCCCTGCACCCACGTCTGCACCGCCTGCACCACCCGCCTATCCATCACCGGCGGGGCGATCGCCTGCCGCTAACTCACCCCCCGCTCGTTCCCCCGGTGCCAAACCGCCCACCTCAAAACCACCCACCTCAAAACCACCCGTCTCTCAACCTCCAACCTCTCAACCACCCGTTTCCAAACAGCCGATTTCAGGACAGCCCGTTTCTAAACCGCCAGCTCCACCTCCGGATGAAGATGCGAATACGAGTGGTCGATGCATTTATACGCTGACAGGGCACTCCTCCTGGGTCACCAGCGTGGCGATCGCCCCCAATGGCATCTTGTTTGCCAGCGGCAGCCTGGATGACACGATCAAATTTTGGAATTTGCCCATGGGAGAGGTGCTTACCACCTTACCGGGGCATCGTAGAGGTGTAAATGCTCTTGCCATCAGCCCCAATGGGCAAACTGTCACCAGTGGCGGCGATGACTACGCCCTCAAAACCTGGAGCCTCAGCAATGGCGCGTTGATCCGCACGCTGACCGGCCATTCTAGAGATGTCAGTACTGTCGCCATTAGCCCCGACGGTCAAATTTTGGCAAGCGGTGCCGAAGACCGTACGATTCGGCTATGGCATATGGGGACCGGCAACTTGCTCAAAACGATCTTGGGCGTCGGCAGCATGGTGCGATCGATTGTGATTGCGCCCGATGGCAAAACCCTGGTTAGCGGCGGGTTTGATGGCAATGTAAAAATTTGGAGCTTACAAACCGGGCAAGAGATTCAATCTCTGGCTGGGCATTTGAGTGTGATTCATGCGGTAGCCGTGAGCCCTGACAATCAGATCTTGATCAGCGGCAGCAAAGATAAAACCATTCGCCTGTGGGATATGAATACAGGCAAGCTGATTAAAACCTTGCAAGGGCATACCCGCGATGTCAATGCGCTAGTGATTACGCCCGATGCTCAAACATTGATTAGCGGCAGCAGTGACACCACCATCAAGTTTTGGCAGCTCAGCACTGGCATGGAACTAGAAACGATCAATGCTCATCAAGATAGTGTTAATGCCTTGTCTATTAGTCCCGATGGCAAGGTGCTCGTCAGTGGCAGCTCTGATAAAACGATCAAAGTCTGGCGCGTGTAAGCTACAGCATTCCTTAATCATACGGGTTCAAAACCAGACGATGAAGCATTGAAAGCGTTGCTCTGCAACACTTTCAATATATTCAGTTGCGTCAGGTTATGGTTGGGGAACTCGGTTGAAATCATCCTTTAGGTAGTTGTCAGTCCTGCGGACATGGATCTAGGGTAAATCCTGTCATGAGGGCACGAGAATGACGACTGCATCACACCTGTCTCCGGCTCAAAGCCATCGCATTCAGAAGACCAATCCCCGCATCCTGGTCTTGGGTTCTGAGTCGTCGTTCCCCAATGTGACGGCTCACCGATGGAATGATTTACCCGAGCAGCTGAATGTCGGAGATTTTGATGTCATTGTGCTAAACCTGGCTGCGTTTTTAGCGCAACAGTCAGAACGGGGCATTCGACCGGAACGGCTTCCCCCCTGGCAACACCTGGCGCGACTCCTGTTTAGTTCGGGTAGCGAAATTATCTGTATTGGTTTACCAGGCATTGAAGACAATAGTCTATACCAGTCAACGACCTGGTGGTTGCCCGTTATGCCAGAGGTGGTGTTAACCTCCGGTGAAGCCATTCGAGACGTCAAGTCAGAGTTTACCTACTACTTCAAGCATGTTCATCGTTGGTTTTTCTGTGCCAACCGTTCATTTAAAAGTCACTTTTTAGGACTCTCTCGCTATCTGCAAGTGATTCATCCCCAAGCCAATAAACTTCAGGTGGGGATGGGGGCGATCGCCTGCAATCGCTTACAACAACCGATCGCCTTCAAACTATTTTTTCGTGCCAGTCGAGTCGAACAACGGCGATCGCTACCCCATCGAGCGGGACAGTCTCCGAAAAAGCAACCTTTAGTGGACTCTGGCACAGTCATCTGGCTACCACCACCAACCGAAATCTCCGTAGATGAAGCAGTCAATTTAGTCTTAAAGCATCGCTATGGCTTATCGAACCAACAGATTATGCCAGCCTGGGCAGAATCGTATCTACTTCCCCAACAGCATGATCTAGAAGCCCAAAAACAAAAACATCAACAGGCGATCGCCCAACTTACCCAAGAATTAGCCCAGATTCAACACCAGATTGAGTCTGTTTCGGGCTTAAACCGATTGTTATATGAATCCAGCCAAGACACGTTGGCGCTAACCGTCAGCCAAGCCTTACAAGAATTAGGCGCACAAGTGCAGATGGTTCCCTGCCCAGGGCGAGATGTCATGTGTGTCATCAGTCCAACCGGACAAACTGCTGTCGTGGTCGTACGTGCCAAGCCCAAAGCGATCGGGGCAGCCGATTTGCGGCAACTGGATCGATGGACGGTAGGCTTAGCCGCTAAACGGAACTGGCAGGGCAAAGGTATTTTGATCGCCAATGGTAATGCCACAAAACCACCCGACCAACGTCAGACGATCTTTCCCGAACCCTGCCAGATCATTGCCCAAGTCTCGGACTATTGCTTGATCAGCACCGTGCAACTGTTTCAGGCGATCGCCCTACAAGAATCCCACCAACTCGACCGCTCACACTTTTGGGACACTATCTTTGCAACAAATGGAGCGCTGGTTTTAGAAGATCAAGGCAAGTTTCTGGAATCAAGCCCGACCAAACTGTAGATCTAAAAGTCACCCCAAAGCATTAGCTAAAAGAGGACGATCGGATCCTCCAAATAGGTGATGTGTAAATACTGGATTGACGTGAGAATAACTATACGGCGGATGTAAAGTCTTCGCACAACTCAAGATTTACAAATCGCTTCTCAGCTACATTGGAATTAGGTCGATTTGATTACTGAAATTTGCACTTTATCGGGAAAAGTTACGGTGCTTTATACACATTATTCCGCCCCTTCAAAACTTCATAATTATATATACAAAGTCGGCAAATCTTTGACCGGGTTGCTATTAGGTTTGGGGATCGTTACAGCAGGATTACCTCAAGCATTGGCAGGCGAGATCAACCCCGTTTCCAGTCAAGCTCAAAATCCTCAATCTACCTCTGCGTCTGATTCAGCGATTCGTCAATCGATGCCAGACGGAGCCTATCTATACGGGCAGTCTGCCGAAGCCGACCAAGTTGGTTCAACCTATATGGTATTTGAGGTAAACCAAGGTCAAGTGGTGGGTGCATTTTATATGCCCTATTCATCGTTTGATTGCTTCAATGGTGAGTTTCAAGGTGAACAATTAGCATTGAATATTGTGAACAGTTATGAACAAACTGTTTACGCTTATGCAGTAGCTTTGGAATCGAATTCTTCTGTTGCATCAACCAATCCAAATGAAGCGATCGCACCTGCTGGTTTAGAAGGATATCATCGCTTGAATTCACTGAGTGATAACGACCAGCGAATCCTGGCAACTTGTCGCGCCGACCTGCAAAACTAACCTTGTTTTATGCGAATACCTATCAAAAACGGAGTCTCTCAATTGAGGACTCCGTTTTCGCATGAATTGAAAAAGTCAATACGAAATAGAATCCCCGTTTAGTAGTTCTAAAAAAGTAATGATTTTGTGTGTCGTGGGCGTTGCCCACGACACACAAAATCATTACATGAATACCACTCCCTGCCGTTTTATAGCGGTGTGCCAGTTCGTTAAGCACAAGAAACGGCGTTGTAGGGCGCTCCGCGCCCTACAACGCCATACTGAATCAACCTGCATAGCGTTTAGGGTGGCGCGGCGAAGCCGCGCCACCCTAAAACGGGGATTTTATTGAACATTAATTTGTCATCTTAACCGAGTGAATCTTTAGAAACATTGAGCCGTTGGCAGTGGGTACATAAGCCAAAAAACTCAAGCATGTGATAGTAGATTTTGAACTGATAAGACTGGTTGAGTTGTTCTTCTAAATCGTGAACCGGGCACTCATCAATGGGTACCGAATTGCCACATTGTAAGCACGTCAAGTGATGTCTGTCTTCTTGTACAGAACTATACAACGATTCCCCGCTGACGAGCGTTCTAGCTTGAATCGAGCCTTCTAGCTTCAGTGCTTCCAGGGATCGATAGACCGTTGCCAGTCCCATGGTTTGCCCATGACTTCGAAGTTCGATGTAGAGATCTTGAGCAGAAATTTCTCGATTGAGGGTTTTCAGCAGGGTCAAAATGCGCTCTTGGCTGCGCGTACGTTGGGTTTTCATAGTAACCCCATTCTACTGACTGTCTGCAACCATCTTACAAATTCTGCATGGGTGAACTTCGACCATCTACACTACCCCTGCTTTTAAGGCAGCTTACCCGATAGGCTACTTTCTCTAAGACGGTGTTACGATCGCCGCCTGCCCTAGTGACTAACTCATTCTTTTGATAAATGATAGGGGTCAAATTTCACCCAAAAAGATTAACCCTTTTGGGGGTAGTTGATCTTCTATAGTCAGCCTATCTTAGAAGTATGAAAGAAATAACTTTCACCTGAACTCCCAAAGATGGGAAGGAGCAAATATATGATCGCAGCCGCTGTTCTTTTTACAAGCTACGCATTGGTTTACGTTCTCTTTAGCGTTTCTATTGATCAGACCAATAAAGCTTAAGGCTATCGAGTCGCTTTTAGTGGATTATGGCTAAATCACAAGCCACTCTTTTACTAACAAAAGCTCGACCAAACCAGTCGCACAAATCAATCGAAAAAACCTGAGTAGTAGCCCATTCTAGTTAATAGCGCCCATACATAGATAACATAGATAGCCTATCAAGATAGATGGCTATCACCTTAATTCACAATACATAGTCCAAATAGGCATCCCAATAGATAGTTAGTGACTATTTCAATAAAGAGAATAAAGAGTTACATTAATAGGTAGATAATTACTCGATAGTTAGTGATCTGGGGAACAAATAAAATACCTGCGGTGCGTTACGGCTAGCGCCTAACACACCCCGTAAGGGGGCATGTCGTTATTTCATCAGTCAAGTTGGCTTGGCATCGATCCTTAGCAACACGATGGTTCAGATCACCAGTTTTGAAAAGGATGCTTGACTAAGTTGGAGTTGAAATAGCGGGGATCGTCCGATACTTCCTGACCGATCCAGGTGGGGATCGCGATCGCCTGAGTCACATGGGTTAGCTCAACTTCTGCCACAATCAAGCCTTGATTTTCTCCCGTAAACTCATCGACTTCCCAGACGCAATCATCATAGGGAATTCGATATCGCATTTTTTCGATCAATGGGCGATCGCACACTATATCGAGCAGCGTCATTGCATCGCTCAGGGGAATAGGATATTCAAACTCTGCCCTGGCAATGCCAACGGACGCCCCTTTGATCGTCAGATAGCCTTGATCGGCAATCACTCTGACCCGAACTGTGCGTCCTCGCTCAGACATGATGTAGCCCTGGCGATACAACATGCCGGTTGCCAGCGATCGCCAATCATCACCCTTCACCACAAATTTGCGCTCAATTTCAACTGCCATGATCGGAATTTGCGGAGTTTAAGTACAAAAATGCTTCTACTTCTGCGGCAGTCGGTTGACCTGCGATCGCTCCAGCCCGAATGGTGGTTAAAGCACCCACAGCATTCGCATAGAGAATCACGTCTTTGGCGACTTGGGGATCAGATAATGCCTGAATTCCCCGGTGGCAAACTTGATGCAAAAAGCCTGCAACAAAGCTATCTCCGGCTCCGGTTGTATCTTCCACTTCGACTTTAAAGGCAGGTAAGCTGCCCTCATTGTCACCCAAACAATAAGCACAACCGCGATCGCCATCGGTAACCAGCACCCCTTCCAAGTCGCCAATCCGATGGGTGATCGCTCCGGGATCACGAGTATCAAACAGCCATTCTGCTTCTTCGGCAGAAAGCTTGAGAAAATCGATCCGCTTCACCAGATCTCGAATTAAAGGGATCGCAGCATCAGCATCGTGCCAAAACATCGGTCGCCAATTGACATCCACCAGAATTTTGACCTTGTGAGCATCCGCCAGCTCTAACGCTTTGGCGATCGCCTGACCAGAGTCTGGATACGCCATCTCTAAGGTGCCTAACACCAAAAAATCGGCAGCGTCAAATAAACCTACAGGTAACAGCTCCGGTTTAAGACGAGTATCCGCAAACTCAGCCGTATCACGACTACCAAACCCCGCAAAACGGCGATCGCCATTTTCAGAGCGCACCACATAGATTTCGCGAGTTGGGGCAACCGGATGACGCTGCACACCCGACCAATCAACCCCGATTGTTTGCAACAGTTCCAGTAAGGTTTGACCGGGATCATCTTCCCCAATACAGCCGATGAATGCCGCAGGCGTTCCCAACTTTGCCAGCGCACACGCCACATTCGCAGGCGCACCCCCCGGATAAGATGTCCAGGACGTTACCTGCTCCACCGGACGACCCGGTTGATCTGCAATCAAGTCAAATAAAATCTCGCCTAGACAAATCACACGAGCGCTAGTCACAGCTACTTACATCCCCTAAGCAACAGCACCATTTGATTCTATACTTCCAGGGCAAAAGCGATGAGCGATTAGCTGTTAGCTGTTAGCTATTAGCTGTTAGCTTCACCCTTCACCCCTCTCTCCCTTTACCCCTTCACCCCTCTACCCCTTCACCCCTTCACCCCTCTACCCCTTCACCCCTCTACCCCTTCACCCCTTCACCCTCCCAACTCCTGTAACTGCGTCGCAATGCGTTCGCCAAAGTCGGGATCTGTGTTTGCCAGACCCAACAGTTGCAAATACTCTTGCCAACTCAATCCAGACGCTTCAATGATCTGAAAGGCTTCAGCTTCAATTTCTTGCTGAATTCGCAACGACTCCGAGTCGGTTTCCACGGCTTGCAATTCTCCTTCTCGGCGTTCGAGTAAGGCAGTGATTTGTAAATAGGCGTTGACAAACTGACTGACTTTTTCCAGAGAAATATCTGCCGAGGTCAGGCTAGAGTGGGTCGGTGCAACCTCTTCGATCGCCGTTCCTGAAGCCGTTCCCGAGCTATTGGATGTCGATAGGTCTTCCGCAAAGCTAGCCGGAACGTTCAAACCCAACCACAGTAACAAAATGACGGGCAGTAACAGCAAGGATTTTAGCCTGATAGAACTCACACCCAATTTCATCGCTCGATTAGGCAATGTCATCCAATACACCCCGGCAAGATTGAGTTTTATGAAAAGTTTTCCTGGACAACACCCTAGAATGAGAGTAAGGAATGAGTACATATACATAGGTATAAAAGCGTATGGCTGCCGAAGAGCTTCACAACTCTAGTTCTCTATCAGATAGGGAATTACAAATCGTCGAATTGGTAGCTGCTGGCTTAACAAATCAGGAAATTGCCGAGAAGCTCGATATTAGTAAGCGGACTGTTGATAATCACATCAGCAATATTCTTACCAAAACGGCGACCGGAAACCGAGTCGCATTGGTGCGTTGGGCGTTGCAGTGGGGCAAAGTTTGCATTAATGATGTCAATTGCTGTACGCTGCCGTTACCCAGCCCCGATGCGATTAAACCACCCGTAGAATAATACTCCTGTATCATTCATATTCTTTGTATATTAGTTACGGTATCTCGGTTACGGTATCTCGATAGCGCTAACCCCAACTAAATTTTCCACTGTAGACTGACCCATGATGCGAACGGTTGAAACGGTTAAGCCCGATTATCGAATTTGTTGTCGGAAACTCCCTCTGGCAGTATATCGGGAAGTTGCTTCCCATCTGCGGCAGGTGGAAGGTGTCTCGACAGACTTGCTACCCCAGCAGTCTCAACAATTTGATTATCTGGAAAGCCAGGTGGGTGGTTTGTGGATTCACTATACTGAGTTAGCCAATCTCAGTTCCCGACATCGCGTTGATCAGATTTTGGCGTACTATGGCGATCGCTATGGGGAATGGCAAGAGATTGAGGAGCAAAATTAAGGGTTATGGGCGCACTTCAAACATTACCGGGCACAAAAGATATCCTGCCAGATAAGGTGGGCTATTGGCAGCAAGTCGAAGCAACGGCACGAAAGATCTTGGGCAACGCTGCTTATCAAGAAATTCGCACCCCCATTTTTGAAGCTACAGAGTTGTTTGAACGCGGCATTGGCGAAGCCACAGATGTCGTTGGCAAAGAGATGTATACGTTTAAAGATCGGGGCGATCGCTCGGTTACCCTGCGTCCTGAAAACACAGCGGGGGTGGTGCGGGCATTAATCGAGCATCACTTATATGCTCAGGGTGGAGTCCAACGGCTGTGGTATACAGGACCGATGTTTCGCTACGAGCGTCCTCAGGCTGGACGACAACGGCAGTTCCATCAATTGGGCGTCGAGGTGCTGGGTAGCCCAGACCCACGCGCTGATGCAGAGGTGATTGCGATCGCCACTGATCTGCTGTACACATTGGGGCTGAAAACCCTACGGTTGGATATTAATTCTGTGGGCACACCGGGCGATCGCCAGCACTATCGCACGGCACTGGTCGATTATTTCACCCACTATCAAACCGAACTGGACAAGGACTCCCAAGATCGGTTGACGCGCAATCCCATGCGCATTCTCGATAGCAAAGATGCTCGTACTCAAGAAATTGCTCAGGCAGCACCCAGCATTTTGGACTACCTGGATGCCGACTCCAAACGCCATTTTGAACGCGTGCAACAGTTGTTGACTGATTTGAGAATTGATTACCGCATCAATCCGCGTTTAGTGCGCGGGCTAGATTACTATACGCACACTGCATTTGAGGTGATCTCGGATGATCTGGGTGCCCAGGCAACGGTCTGTGGCGGCGGTCGCTATGATGGACTCGTCAACGAACTGGGAGGGCCCGAAACTCCGGCGGTCGGTTGGGCAATTGGGCTAGAACGCTTGATTTTGCTATTGCAACAGCTCAATGCTCCTGCTACCTCTACCCTCGATTTTTATCTGGTATCCAAAGGCGATCGCGCTGAATCTCAAGCCCTCCAGCTTGCCCAAACCCTCAGACATTTGGACTTCTCCGTTGAAATCGATCTGAGTGGTAGTGCTTTTGGTAAACAATTCAAACGCGCAGACCGCAGCGGAGCGATCGCCTGTTTGATCTTGGGCGATAGCGAAGCCGATAACCAAACCGTAAATTTGAAATGGTTAGCATCGGGCGATCAGGTTGTCCTCAATCAAGCTGAATTAGCCGACAATGCTAACGAACTCCGACAACAGATTGACGCCCTGCGTGTGCCAACATGAACCCAAAAACCAAAAGCGTCGGTAGGGGCGCGGCATTCGGCAGATTATAGCTGTCGTTAGCCGACCCCATTAGCCCGAATGCCACGCCCGGTTTGAACGACGATCGGTAGCGACTTCGCCCCTCAAAATTTTGAGCATTGAGGATGGATAATAGCAATCTCAACTTCAAATTCTGGGCGTGGACAGTGGGAAAACGATTGTATTTTGGTTCCGCATGAGTACTGCTTAACCTAATAGTTATTAAAGTAATGGCAACCCCAAATTTTGCCCCAATTCCGGGCTATAAACTGCTTTTTCCCAATTCTTTGCTAGCTTTACTTGGTGTGAGGTTAAGTTAATAGCTTTACTCAGATCAACCTTAGCTAGCTGTACTCCCTTAATATTTGCTTGATAAAAGTTTGTCTGATTAATAAATGCACCTTTCAGTAGTGAGTCACTCAGATTTACGTTAGAAAAATTTGTATTTTCTAAGTTAGCATTTTTTAAGTTAGCGTTTATTAAACTGCTCCTTTCTAAGATCGCATTAGACAGATTTGCTTCTATTAAATCTACATGATCAAGATTAGCATTTTCTAAATTTGCACTATCAAGATTAGCTCCTCCGAGGTATGCTCCACTAAGATTTGCGAACCCTAAATTTGCATTACTAAGATTCACATTCTCCAAATCGGCGGACTCTAAAGAAGCTTTTTCAAAATCTATTTTACTTAAGTCTATACTAGTTAACTTGACTGACTTGAGACTTGCGTATTTAAGAGTAGATTTACTTTGTTCATCGAGCACTGAATTCCACAGGTTAGCTCCTTCCAAATTTGCTCCAACTAAGTTTATATTTTTAAGTTGCGTCTCACAGAGATTAGCTTGCTCTAAGTTTGCTCCTTGGAAATCTACTTCCACAAATTCCGCCCATCTAAGTTCAGCATTTTTTAGATTTACACTCTTTAAATCTGCATTATGAAACTTAGCGAGTTTAAGATTGGTTTGAATAAGAGTTGATTCTGAAAGTTCTACATCTTTGAAGATAGCCCATTGAAGATCAGATCCTTCCAGATTGATTCCTACCAATTTTCCTGTAAATATTAAACCTTTCAAATCAGTTCGACTCAAATCAAGAGAATATTGACTACCATATTCATAATTTTGATTCCGACGCCCTAAAACTTTTAATACAGCTTGGATATCTAGTGCGATCGGATGAATATATTCCTTGTTTGGGATATAGATGTATTCATCCCTTTCATCCCTCTCATCAGTTTCATAATATTCATACCCATCTGTCTCAAACCTTGAATATGGATCTATAACCCTAAAAGGTTCTTGTTCATTTTTTAACGGAGCTTTCTCTCGCACAAAAGCAGTTAAAATTTCCATCACCTGCCAATAATCTTTAGATGAATCTTTAGCAATTCTTTCCAGCGCATAGATTCCACCTAAACGAATATGAATATTATTTTCATTTCCAAGCATCTCTACGGCTTTGGAAAAACGCTCCGTTACTTGCTTCTCTTCAGAAATTATAATATTACGTTGTGTAGCTTTGAGGTTCAACCATGATATGCCAGCAGTTACAAACAATAACAATCCACCTACACTTTGAATAATTACAACTCGTGCTGCTGTTTCTGCATCAATTTGAGCTTTCTCTTCAGCTTGAAGTGGCTTTGTTCCAACTTGCCACTTTGGTATTTTCCATACAGCTAGTAAAAATAGAGGAAGTGCAGATATAGAAAGTGTAACGAGAAAAATTTTGAATCTATGATGCTTGATAAATTTATATGTCGGATAGAAGCAGTTAAGAAATTTGTTCATCTAACAACTAACCCCAAGGAATTTCCGTCCTAAATCATTTAGGAACGGTAGCGGACAATGCTCACATCATCTACTTAAGATCGTGGTTCAAATTAATTGTAGGGGAAGTGTTCCTACCCACTCCGTTCAGGTAATCACCACCAGCAGAGCGCACTACCATCAGGGTCAAGGGCGCGCATTCACAGATTGAGATGTCTCACTAGAATCGGTATTGAGGCTCTCTGCCTGAAGAACTAAAACCGCACAGGGAGCATGGTGCAACACATAGTTACTCACACTCCCCAACAACACCTCGGTTAAGCCACGCCGTCCGCGTCGCCCCATAACAATCAAATCGGCACCCCACTTTTGAGCCGTCTGACAAATGCCGGGTCCAGCGTCGGTTGTACTGTATTCAAACTCGATCGGCACTCCTTGTTGGCGGGCAAGGTCGCAATAGCGTTGCAATAGCGATCGCATTTCGCGGGTGTGCTGCTGCATGTGGAGTTGCTGCGCCTCGTATGCCTGGTTAATAATCTGGGGTGCTAACCCCAATTCTCCAGAAAAAGGAGGGGTGGTGGGCACGGTATCTACCATCAGGCTGTGAAATAACAGCACAGTGGCAGCATCTGATTTGGCAAGCGATAGCGATTGCTGAAAGACAGAGTGACCGAGCGGTGAATGATCGACCGCTGCCAGAATTCGTTTAAAGCTCATGGTGGCTGAGGCGTTGGTGAGAGTGCGACGAAGGAATACAGCAATTTTTAATTGCTTAAGCCACAGTTTTTTATTACGTGCCGCGCAGCACATAACAAAAAACTGAATATATTCAGGCGCAAAGCGCTGTAAGAGGTATGGCGAACCCTACCCAAAACTTACCGCACCCATTGCGATCGCCTCTCAGTTTGCAATCAGACTTTGCAAATTAAATCAGCATTCGTTCTAAAGCGTGCATATCGGGGATACAGAGAATATCGCGATCGCGGACAATCATGCCCTTTCGTTCTAGTTTGCTCAAAACCCGCGTCACCGTTTCTCTTGCCAAACCACTGAGGCTACTCAGCTCACGATGAGGTAGGTTAGGAATCTCAATACCTTGCTGACTCTTTTTGCCTTGCCCTTCTGCCAAAAACAGAATAATGTCAGCAACTCGTGACACACTATCCGACTCGCGCAAGCGCAACCGCCGATTGACCTGTCGTAACCGTCGTGCCATCAACTGAGCCAGGCGAATGCCTGCCTGTGGCTCAGTATTAATCAACTGCACAAAGTCTTGCGCGGGCATGCTGCCAATGACAGTTTTAATGAGCGTAATCACATCGGTCGAACGGGGTACCTCATCCAGGGGAGCCATTTCACCAAACAGCTCACCCTTCCCCAAAATATTCAGTGTTATTTCTTTGCCGTCGAGATTATACGTTCGAATCTTGACCCAGCCTTCCAAGATGAAATAGACCGATGTTCCCCAATCATTCTCTAGCAAGATCACCTGATTGGGAGGATGGGTACGAGTCACGACATGCGCCACCGCGCTGTCTATGATGGCTTCTGGCAATCCATCAAAAAACGGAGCGGAGCGAATCAGCGAATTATCTTGGAACTCTCTTGGACTATACCGATCTTGCATGGAGCCATTGCACTCAAATAATGAGTTATGCAGATACACCCAGTTTGTGCAGCAAAATTAGCTTCACATCAGCAAATCATACTGTTCATTCAGACTGGGAGATCCTTTAATCATTCCAGAAAAAGCAGGTAGAGCTAGTATTAGACGACTTTTAATGGTTGATGTTAAACCAGGTCGCTTACATTGCTTATTTTGAACCATTTAGACTACTACTGTAACAATAAATAGGTAATTCGCTGAATCCAGACAGACTTGCCTAAGCCAAAAGCCTGAAATTGAACTCTGCTTAAGCTAGAATCCAGAATTTTTCTCAGAGAAAACTCTAGGACGCTGATGAACATACAAGTGTTGCAGAGTGTCGGATCCAGTTTCTAATCAGAGCGTCCCACTCCTCTATTGTTTTTTGGAATGCGGGCATGTTGCCCGTGGGCAACATGCCCGCGCAGTAAATACAACACCGGGAGCACAGCCCCCGCGCCCCTGTCCCGGTTAGCCGTTCGATTGCTATAGAATCAGCGACACCAATTTTAGTGGAGGTCAGTCATGCATTGCCCGACAGACCTCCACTAAAATTGGCAAACAAAAACGCAGAACTAAGCTTAAAAGGGGAACCCCTCTGGCGGATTCATCTCTGGATTGGCGATCGCCCCATTGCCACTACCATCGACATGAGTGCCGGGAGTTACAGTAAAGTCTGTCGTTTGTGCCGAATGTGCTTCAGATTGAGGGACTAGATCGGGAAGCTGATAGTTCAGCAGTTGTTCTGACATCGGTTGTTGAGACATCCAGGCAAGCCCTCCGACAGCACCTGCCATCAACGCAGCGTACCCCAGATAGAGATGAACAGGTTGTAACTGTCGGGCAGCAGGTGTGGAATGTTGCCAGGACGGAATCACAGACTGGCGAGATTCATACCCATTCAGCGTTAGAGAAATCTGCTCCTGATCTAACTGCAAAACACTCGCAATCCGCCGGAGAAACCCTCGAACATAAATGTCTTCTGGCAAGCGTTCAATATCCCCTAGCTCTAAAGATTTGAGCTGGTGAATGGGCACCCAGGTTTTGTAATGCAACTGCTCAATCGACAGACCACAAGCCTCACGGGCTTGTTTGATCTCATCCCCCAGTTGGCTGAAAATAGCTTGGCGGCGGCGTTGTTCTTCAGTCGGCTGGGCATGACGCCCTACAGCTTTATCCTTTAACGGCAGTGGCTGAGACACCGATTTTTCAGCATGACGCTTACTGGAACTGCTTGAGCTTTGAGATGAGTTAGTCAACGTTGCAGTGGGTGCTGGTGCGGCTGTAGGGGTCACCGCAGCAGGGATCTCAGCCTGAAATTGCTCCACAGCACCTGTCAATACTTTAAACTCAGCCGCCAGGTTCACGGTGGAATGCTCGCTGACGTTAGCAGGTTGGGGTGAAAGGGTGCGATATTGGCGGAGCAATTGACGCAGTGCCAAGCGGATTGCCTCTCGACCAACCGTCTGCATCAACAGTTGGTAAGCTTTTGCAGCTGCTTCTCCTAGCCCCTGGTACAGGCTTTCCATTGCATGTTGATACACTTCACTGCGATGCAGTTCAGCTTCTACTTGACCAAAGATTGCACGCAATCCATCACGGGTCACTGCAATTTTTGTATTGTCTACACCTTCCATGTAGTAAGTAGATGATGTCATCGCCATAGTACAAACCTCCGCTCTCACACTCAACTCAGTAGAATCCTCTGGCAGTCCAGGTTAATTAAGTAAGTCTTTCTGTAGGTCCCTGGCAACTCCGGAAGGAAATAATTTACTCTGATGGATTTCTATCCTTTTTATGAAGTTTTCGAAAATTGACGCAAAGACAACGATAACTTTGCCCCTAGAGAGATTTCCCTGAGCGCCCACACCCCTACTTCTGTCATACCCTTCTCGTATTACTCTGGCGAGAGAGATTTTGCCAAGAGATTACCCCTCGCTATCCATAAGCAGCGTTCAGATTGGTCGAGGATAACTATAGCGTTGCGCCAACCGCATTAGCAGCAGGACAAAAAAGCGGCGCTGCTGGTTTGTGCCATCTTCACCACGCCATCAGGTCTTGGCTCACTTACTCTTGAATAGCCGCTGAGATGAGCAGCTGAGTGGACTGGGTAACTTTCGCACTTGACGTTGAGTTGCGAGGGTAATGTCAACCTCATAAGTGATCTACAGCTCAACTTCGTGTTTCATCTGCTCAAGCAACATAGTTCCGCCAGTAACCAAAAACGGAAAAAGCCACCAGTAAAAGAACTGATGGCTTAAGAGTCGAGGCACTCATCGTGCCAAGTTTATACCCCCAGGGGAATTCGAATCCCCGTCGCCTCCGTGAAAGGGAGGTGTCCTAGGCCTCTAGACGATGGGGGCTTGTGGACTTGACCTTTATTAAGGTAGCTAATATCACTGCATCTGTCAACCCCGATCTGAAAAAAGAGATTTATTCTCTGTAGCGATCGCTTCTACCGAAATCGGGAGAGTAAGTAGATCGAGTTGGGTACACCCTGATGTAAACAGACAGACAGGTGATCAATCTTTGGAATTGCGTAAACGAATTAGCTGACGCCGCATCTTGGGAGAGGCTTCTACTTCAGGAATTTCCTGAGCTTCAACATGAGTCAAGATGGTTTCGAGATATTCATCGGAACCGTACGAGAAGGCGTCAAGCAGCATCTCTAGCAGGCGATCGCGATCGCGCAGAGCGCCTTTTTCTTCAATGACTCTGAACCGAAGACGAACTTCGCAATCATAAACGCCGATATCAGAATTAGTAGGTTGATACTCTAAGGAGTTTACTTTCATATCACAAATACAGCACCAACTATGCTGCCATAACAGAGTATTCCCGAGATGAACAGGCAAAATAGCTCGTCGCCCGTTCGAATAGCATTTAGCTCAAGTAAATTGAAGAAAACAAAGTAGAAGTTTACTTAACGGTAAGAAGTGCATCTCTACTCGCTTATTACCTAAACTAGCATTCCCTCAAAATGAATCAGATCCGCTAACTAGCTGAAATCAAGTCAGCCACTTCAAAACTAATTACTAGGTAAAGAAACTGAACTCGACTAAATGTTGTGAATTGCATTGAGTATTTTGAACATAGCATCATTGACAGATCTTTCAGAGTGGGTGCATATAAAGTATTGATGAGGAGTTTCCAATTACTTCATCGTCGCTTCAAGAGCATTTAATTCCCCGAAAGTGAAGGGATAATTCCCCCATTATTTCAAGTAAAAAAAGCTACTTTAATATCACATTCAACACGGCTCTCTATACGTAAAAACCCTTTTATATCAATAGTTTTAGAGATTTAAGCTAAAACATTTTGAATACTTTTAATTTGTTTTTTTCGTTTTTTAACTTAATGATTATTGATGAGATAAGTTGGTTATGGAAACCTGTATAAAAACAAAATATCTAGGAGATAGGATGTGATTAATGTGACATCATCATCTAGCAAAAACATCTTTATGACGAAAAGAGACTAATTAGATTTAAGTTTTAATAGAGTTCCCAGGAAAGTTTATGAAGTTTTTAATAAGCTGGCTTGAAATTGCCATTTAGATCAGACAGTCCATTCAATTACAACTTTCTACTGAGTTTTGGAGATGAAAAAAGTTGCATCTAAATGTGTCTTGAAAACTCTAATTTTGCCAATTTCTATCGGCTTTTACTGAGGAATTTGGATTTTGTGTTACTAGGAATACTGAGGATGGTTATCCGTATAGACCGCTTTAGCACTACTTATCTTGAATGCCACTTGGCTGACTAGAAGCTGCCGATGATAGCGCAATGCGTTCAGAAACAAGATGGTAATGGGGTGAAAATCGGCGCTCCGCGCGGCGCTCACCCCACACCTGTAACCTATTCAGGCGCGAAGTGCTATGCATATAGCAGCCAAAGGGCTGGTTAGGACAGGGTGCAGGAGTTCCACCCCGGCACCCTGTCCTAAATCAACTATTCATTTGTAGAAAATAATTCATCTAGCACCTCTATGAAGCCTTGTGCGTCTATGAAGGCTTCGGGGCATCCTAACAGGCAGGGGCATTGAGTTTTGTAAGGATTGCCATGCTTGCTAAAGTTTGGAGTGCATCACTGGTAGGAATCGATGCGGTCAAAGTCGGTGTCGAGATTGATATCGCCGGAGGGTTGCCAGGAATTGTTGTTGTGGGTTTGCCGGATACGGCGGTGCAAGAGTCTAGAGAGCGGGTCAAGGCAGCCCTAAAAAATGCAGGTTATGCCGTGCCAGTACGAAAGATCGTCATTAATCTCACTCCGGCAGATTTGCGTAAGGAAGGACCCAGTTTTGATTTGCCGATTAGTATTGGCATTCTGGCAGCTTCCGAACAGGTTAATCCTCAGTTGTTAGACGATTTTTTGTTTTTGGGTGAAGTTTCATTAGATGGTGCGTTGCGCCCTGTTGCGGGGGTGCTGGCGATCGCCGCTGTGGCTCAAACATTGGGCATTAAAGGTTTAGTGGTTCCGGCAGACAATGCCCGTGAAGCAGCTGTAGTCAAAGGGTTAGAGGTCTATGGCTTCAAGCACTTGTCAGAAGTTGCCGATTTTTTAAACCAACCGGAACGCTATCAACCGCTGCATCTGGACGGCATCCAAGAATTGATGCGATCGCAATTTCGTGGCTTAGATCTTAAAGATGTCAAAGGTCAAGCCCACGCCCGTCGAGCATTAGAGATAGCCGCTGCGGGTGGACACAATCTTATTTTTGTTGGTCCTCCGGGCAGTGGCAAAACTATGCTGGCTCGGCGGTTGCCCTCCATCTTGCCACCCCTCTCGTTTGAAGAGGCTTTGGAGGTTACTCAAATCCACTCGGTTGCCGGATTGCTCAGAGAAAAAGGGACTCTAATGAGCGATCGCCCCTTCCGCAGTCCCCATCATTCGGCGTCGGGTCCTTCTTTAGTGGGGGGTGGCAGCTACCCCAAACCGGGCGAAATCTCCCTGGCACATCGAGGAATTTTGTTTCTAGATGAATTAACAGAATTTAAAAGAGATGTCTTAGAATTTCTGCGCCAACCTTTAGAAGATGGCCATGTCACCATCTCCCGCACCAAGCAATCGGTTTCCTTTCCGGCTCAATTTACCCTGGTTGCCAGCACAAATCCCTGTCCTTGCGGGTATTTTGGCGATACTATCCAGCCCTGTACGTGCACGCCTCGTCATCGCGAACAATATTGGGCAAAGTTATCGGGACCGCTGATGGATCGAATTGATTTACAAGTAGCCGTTAACCGTCTTAAGCCGGAGGAAGTGACTCGTCAAACCGTGGGTGAAGATTCAAGTGCCGTGAGAGAAAGGGTGCAAAAAGCACGCGATCGCGCCAGTCATCGTCTCAAAGCAGACGATCTACGCTGTAATGCCGAAATGCAAAGCCGTCACATCCGGCGCTGGTGCAACCTCGACGAAACGACCTGTACTTTATTAGAAAATGCCATTCGTAAACTCGGGTTATCTGCCAGAGCCACCGATCGCATCCTGAAAGTGTCCCGTACCATCGCTGATCTGGCAGGCGACGAGCAATTGCAAACTCGCCATGTTGCCGAGGCAATTCAATATCGCACAATCGACCGTATGCAATAAACATTCCATCCAGAGAAGCATCTGAATTGAACTATGACATTTAGTGTGGGTGCCGCGCGAAGCGCGGCACCCACACTAAATGTCATCACTGGATTCAGCAATACCTCAGGCAAACCTCATACCGATACCTGAATGGTGGAAATAATTTTTGCTATTTCTCAGTTAAATAGGCATCACTCACAAATTCGGTTACGCATTCGCTCAACACCCCTATGCCCGGTTAGCTGAAGAACTTCCGACTTTCCGGCGTTTTCCTGTTCGCATGGGCGGTCTTGCCCATTTCGTCAACCGCCATAAATAGATAAAGATAAAACTAGATACTAAGGAACCCAGAATCCACTTCACCGAACTTTTCAAAATGGCGTTACGTTTACTTGTTTGACCAACTTGATTGTCGTCTTTAATCTTGGCTCTCGTTTCATCTAAACGTTCAATTAACTGTTGCTTCAAACTCTTAGATGCATCAGGTTCAATCGAGACGCCCTGACTGTCTAAATAATTTTTAATTTCTGCGTCAGTTGCTTGATTTAACTGCTGTTCGACTTGATCAATTTGAGTCATTTGTTGACTAAATTGAGTACTATATTGAGCGGCAATATCCTGATTGATGCGCAGAACATTGCTCGCCATCAGCGGAATGGCGAGAAATAACAAAACAGCAATAAGCAAGCAAATGTACGACAAAATTCTGACAACGAGTTGTTCTCCTTTTCCTCTCTGACTAGCTTCCCCATAAAATATAAACGCTAGCCCCAACAACGGAATTGGCAAACTATCGACGATCGCACCTATCGATTGGAATTCCCAAATGGGATCCATAATACGAGGGGGCACCAACGTGTCTACCAGATTAAAGGTCGCCAAAATTATCAGACCATAGCCCACTACCCGTAAAATTCCAACAGATCGGCTTTTACTATCAATGGCTTGGACAATGGCATTATCTTTTGATTCTGTCATAGAAGAAAGAGATCCAGTTTAATAATCAGATTCGTTATATTCACGTTTATTCGGCTTTGGGAAAATGTAAATGCCACCATTCATTCCATTCCACCCACACTTGTTCAAGCAGGCGATACAACGATTCGGGTGTGGTGTTTTGCAGCGGAGTCGATGCAATAGTCCACAAACATCGTTCATCTTTCAGACTTTTGCCCAGTAGCCACGGAAGAAGGCGATAACGAATGTCGTAAAAGTTGCGATTGTACTTAAATTCTCGATCTGTAACTGTACTTTCTCCGTGAGGGTTAATACACGAACTGAGATAGACGTTTCCCTGATCTACAAATAATGCATAGGAGCCGCCTGCCTGCGTTTGCCGAATTTCCCATTGCGATTGGTTAAGCGGTTGAGCAGGTTTTATATATTGTGCAATAAATTTCTTGATATCTCCGTCCGTACCCACAATGTATCGAATCTCAATCTCTAGCTCGATTTGTTGTTGAGTATAGCGATATCGATTACCTGCCCGATCGTTAAGTGGCGTCAGGTTAGACCGTTCTATGGGGCGACTGTCTACGGCTTGCCATCCCGTTAGGGGCACCGTTGGCGGAAAGGTATAGGTAGCCAGGGTGCTATTGGGTTGAGATGGATGGAGTGCGGTTTTAGCAAAAACGAGAAGAACAGCCCCAGACATTGCAACTAATAGGGCAAACCGGGCTTGTTTTGATAACAGCATGGCTAGTCTAGCTCCGCAATATCGGGGTCTTCCAGATCATCCTGCTGCATGAAGTAACAGAACGTGCCGAAGAGCATGACCGAAATCATGGAGAATGCCAGCGACCCATCGCCTTTATGCCAATATTCGAAGGCGGCTTTATCGGCAGAGGCTGCCAAAATTGCCATTAATGCCACCCGAAATCCGTTAATAACAAAAGCCGTC
This sequence comes from Calyptranema fuscum S582, assembly GCF_055793305.1. Classification (NCBI taxonomy): domain Bacteria; kingdom Bacillati; phylum Cyanobacteriota; class Cyanophyceae; order Oculatellales; family Oculatellaceae; genus Calyptranema; species Calyptranema fuscum. The sequence goes on along the minus strand of NZ_JBSLYH010000055.1, from coordinate 16,306 downwards.
AATAGCGCCACAATGGGGATGAATATTTTCTGGATCAGGTGGGTTGGAAAGGTTGCCAAAAATAGAATCGATAGCCCCAACAAATGGAACATATTTTCAATGCCAGAGCAACCTGAATAAACTTCTACTCCACCCTCTGGCAAAACGATATTGACGCCTTGACGGATAACATCATACCCCGCGTACCACAGCAGCATGGTAGACAGTCTGGCGGTGATGGGCGATGTATCGATTAGCTCAGATAGGGCACTGGGAGGAGGTGCAAGGAAAGCAAGAATCAGAAGCTCTTGCCAATATTGCTTGAGCCCTTTGAACCCAGAGGCAATCAGCGCTAAGCCTAAGGCAGATAGCAGCGGGGCAACTCGCAAAAACGGATCAAACCCCACTAAAAACAAGCTTTTTATCAGCACCAACGCGAGTAAAAGCACCCCCACGATGCTAGAGGGAAGGTTGCTATCGAAATTGAGGGCTGTGCGTTTAGACCAAACTAATGATGCGATCGCCGCCCAATAGAGAATGCTACTTGCCAGCAAACTGCCATCTTTAGCCCGCAGGGTAAGGGTAAGATGAATTGCGATTAAACCTGTGGCGATCGCCAGTAGCCAAAAGTCTGACTGCTTTAGCCGATCGACCATTGTCAAATTTTCCTGATTCATAATCTTAAGCAGTTCGCTGCCCCGGGCGCTGAGACGGATTCTGTAGAGAACAATGACAAAATTGTGCCACAAACTCTATAGGTTGCTGGTTTTTAGGTATGGAGGTGACTGTGAAACCTGTGGTTTCACAATCACCTCTATATCTGGATTTAACAGTACCCAACCTGGGCGGCTATAGAAAAAACCCTATTGGAAACCTCACGAAGTGATCCCAAAAGGGCTTTATAGCTGACATTGAAAACTGTCTAAAGTAGGGATAACCTAAGCGATCGCCTTCTCTTTTTGCTTTTCTTTCTGTTTGGCAGCTTTCCGCTTCATTAATGCGCCAAGACCCAGGGCTACGCCCGATCCAGCCATCGTAAAGGGTTCAGGTACACCTGCCAACTCATAGCTACCATCTTGCGTTTGCCACTTAGACGCAAAATCGCTCAAGGTCACGGTCGCGTAAGTTCCGTCTGCACTCAAAAAACCGTTGTTGCTCGAAAAGATATTGACGATGAAGGTATCTGACTCTCCTGACAACAAGCCTTGGTTGATATTACCGCCGCTGCAATTGTTTGCGCCAAAAATACAGATGTCAATATTTTTAAATCCACCAGGAAAGTTCTGATTATTCCCTGACTGAACAGTTACCGTGTCAAAGACATCACCAGAATCGCTCAGACCCGCAGAGCTAGGATTAGGAGTAACCCCAAACCCAAGGCTGACAATCGATGATTGAAAAGACGGATCGACATTATTAGCAACTGTGATTGCTAAAGACAAAACGCTACTGGTTAAATTTAAGACCTGGATGGTGGCAGACCCATTTAAATCCTGAGATAGTGAGCCACCCGATGAAAGAGCCCAGGTTGTTGGATCTAAGGTGCGTCCAATGTCATAGCGTGAATCTAGACCAATATCTCTTAGCTGTAAGTTGTTATCTCCACCAGTCTTACCATTAAACGTAACCGTGTATGCCTGAGCAGGGAGCGGCTCAGACAATAATACTGTGGAACCTCCGACGGCTAAAAGCAGGGAGGACAGAAGCGCCTTCAGTTTCATAATCAAATCTGCAAACTAACGATACAAGGTGAAACGTGTAACTAGCTCAGATCCCGTACACCACTGACAAACAGGTATATTTCCAAACCACGTATCGCTAACTGTATCACCAACATACGTAGGAGTACTTATTCGGGTTCCCACTTTACTCTTTCTTTAAGAAAATAGTGCTGTTCATCAAAGCTTTACGAAAGATACTACTGACTCGTACAGATGACGGTGGATTTCTAAATTTTAGATCGTTAAAAGCAAAACCTGATCAGACCTGAAATTTTCCCCTCAAGACGCTGCTACCGTTCAGCCACAAGGAATTCATATTCTGGACAGAATTTATATTTTTTCTATAAAGTAACAATACAGGGGCTGGCAAATCTTAGTGGGCTTACGTACCCTCGTTATGGAGTAGCTGGGCAAAATTAAATTGGAGTAACGCCAGTTTTGTCAGGGGAAGCGGGTGAAATTGCTTAGAGTCATCCATTAAATGCAACCTGGATGTTTATTTCAGACATCCAGCATCGCTGCGCTGCCAAAAATAAATCCACGGCTTTATGAAAGCAACGATGCTTACAGAGAATTGGTATAAGTAGAAGCAATTGTTTACTGCTTTTTAATCAGCCTAAAATCTATGAGACATAGAAAATTTGGTAATACTGATCTGGTTGTCTCTGAACTGGGTCTGGGTTGTTCGCGCCTGGGCGGAAATTTAGAGCGAGGAAGTGAGAAAGAATCAGTCGCAACTCTACTTGAAGCCTTTGATAGTGGCATTAACGTTTATGACACTGCCGATAGTTACGGTCAAGGCAACAGTGAGTTGCTTTTAGGAAAAACGTTTAAGCAAAAGAGAGATCAAGTTATTTTCGCGAGTAAGGCAGGCTATTGTCTGTCGTCGTTGGGGGGGGTCGCTGCTCGCATTAAGCCGCTGGTCAAGCCCTTGATTCAGCTCATCCGTCCCAAGAACCAATCGCTATCACAAGTACGTGGTTCGTTGCTACGCCAAAATTTTGCTCCTGATTACATTCGGCGATCGCTTGAAGGTAGTTTAAAACGATTGCAAACAGACTATTTAGATGTGTTCCAACTTCACAGCCCCCCATCTGAGGTGCTGACATCGGGCGAAATTTTTGCCACATTGGATGATCTAAAAAGCCAGGGAAAACTCCGTTATTATGGGGTTTCGTGTGATACGGTTGCAGATGCTTTGCTGTGTCTCAAGTACCCAGGGGTTGCGTCCATTCAGATTGAAATTAATTTGTTGGAACAGGATGCGATCGCCCAATTATTACCACTTGCGAAAGCGGCTAATATAGCGATTATTGCCCGTCAACCCTTTGCTTCTGGGCGTTTATTCCAACCGACCGACGATGCCGCAGGCAACCCAGCCGATCAGATCAAGAATCAAAAAATTCGCAGCTTTATCGAGCAAGGCGATCGCTCACTCACCCAAACTGCACTCCAGTTTTTACTGCAAATTGAAGGTATCTCGTTGGTGATTCCAGGTGCCAGCAGCCCCAAGCATCTTGCCGAAAATCTAGCCGTCTTTTCTGCACAACCCTTGACCGACAACGAGATGCAACAGCTGCGATCGCTTTGATAACAGCTGCTCAAATGAACTCCCTCAAACAGCCCTGCGCGAATAGCCCTGCCCAATCCATTCTGTTAAAATCACGATCCATCGTTTGCTGCTAAATCTACGAAAATTTCCTCAGCGTAGCCTTTAGAATGGCTACAAAAACTTCCACGATTCACCCTTTCTGGAGTCACATTCATGCCAAATCAACCTGGGGAAAACGTAGGCATTCAAGCCGATGCCCTGTCGATCAGCGCTCCACCAGAAGCCGCTCCATCGGCTGCCAGCCCTGAGGAAACCTACAAGGCAACCCAATATTTATTGCGACGAAAACTTCCTCCTGCCCTATATTACAAACTACGAACCTTTAGCCGACGCTATCCCAGTTTATTCCTTCCCTTCTCACGGTGGCGCTGGACGCGTTGGCGGGCAAAATATTGTCCCGATATTAGTGGCCCCGAACCCGCCGCACCTCAGCCATTGATGAAAGATACTGAGATTGTCATTGAAGGGTTCCCTCGGACTGCCAATACCTTCACCCATATTGCGTTTAAGATGGCGCAAGATAGGCTCGTTAAAATTGGTCATCATACGCACGCTGTAGCGCAAGTGCTGGCAGCTGTACAAAAAAATATTCCGACGATTGTTTTGATTCGAGATCCAGAATCAGCCGTCATCTCTTATTTAATTGGCGATTTTGATCCGCAATTATCAATGCAGCAATCGATCCGAGAATATTTAGCATTTTATAAACCCTTGCTTGCCTGTCGCGATCGCTTTGTTCTGGCACCTTTCAGTGAAATCACTACCGATTACGGTGCAACAATTCGCAACGTCAACAAAAAATATGGGACCTCGTTCCAAGAATTTGTTCATACCGACGAAAATGTAAAGCGCTGCTTTGATCTAATTGACCAGGGCTATCAACGAGCCTTTGGGCAGCTCAAAGAAGAAGTCATCAGCCGTCCGTCTGAAAAGAGAAAAGACCTGAAACAGGAACTAAAAGCTCAGTTTCATTCTGAAGAATTATCGAAACTTCGAGCAGAAGCCTATCAAGTCTACGAAACATTGATGCAAAGTCATTAAAGCACCATGCTCCCTAAGGAGCACAGCTTATACCAATCTTTTATGAAGTTGCGCCAAACATAGAACCCCCTGTAGTCCCCCTTGGCAAGGGGGACGGCGACAGCCGGGGGTTGAATAAGACGCAGCTTCACATTAAAAGGTATTAATCAAAGCCTAAACATGTATAGCAATTCTCAATGACGTAACGGATAAGGTGTTGAGAGAGAGCCGCGCGGAGCGCGGCTCTCTCTCAACACCCGTAATCTATCCGGGTGCAAAGCATATTAGTTTTGGCAGCGCGGCAATGCCGCGCTGCCAAAACTCTCAATACTTAGGTTTGTTGCAGCGATTGTTGTAGCGATAATTTTTCCAGAAAAGCCTCATGTGCTTTTTGTTTTCGCTGCTTTTCTTCAAATTGCTTCTCTTGCCATCGCAGCCCAATAATCGTGGCGATCGTCAACATGTAACCGGGTTCTTCCATCTGCGAGAAAATTAAACCCACTACAAACACGGTCATCATTAAAAACTTGCAGAGATCATCCGGGCAGATATATTGCCAGATGAGAAACGACAGAAATAAGTAGGTTCCTAATCCTACCAGCCCCAAATCACCCCAAATCCCAGCCCACCCAAAGAGTGGCGAGAACATGCTGGACTTGTCGCCCCAATAACTGTCTGCAACCGCCTGCCAAACCGCTCGACTCGCTGGGCTGGTGGTCACGCCCAACGGCGTCAACAACGATGAGTAATCCTGAATCATCCAGCCCCCCAAGCGCCCCACTGTATGACCGGGTCCCAGACCAAAGAACCAGTTGAGCGACGATTCATAATACGCAGGGATAACACGGAATGCTGCGGTTTTTAACTGCGTTACCTCGCCATCGGGACCATACAGATCGGGTCTCACCCAAACATTAAAGGAGGCAAAGGCTTCTAAGTTTTGCATTGCCCAAAGCAGCGCATAGATAGCGATCGCCCCAATCACCAGATATTTCACCGCTTCCGCAATATTTTTGAGTTTGGTCAGCATCAACAACCCCAACCCCACTAACATCGACAGCAGCACTTGCTTCGCGTCTGCCGCCAGCATTTGCATTAAGGCAGCAAACGCCACCCCAAGACGAATCCAAATAGGCGAGTTTTTGGCAGTTACGAAGTAATAAGCGGCAAAGGATAGGGCGACAGACGTGCCGACGACATGTCCGGCACCAGACTCAAAGAAAATACCCTGGATTGTATCTGCTGGCTCTAAGTTGCCTATTTGGCGCAAGTCATAGCGCAAGATATACCGCTGAGTCAGTGCCAGACCGATGTGAAACAAACACGACCAGCGAAACCATTTTTGAAATCGCTCAAAGCTTTCGAGCGGCATGGGAATACTGACGATCGCAATCAGTAAAATAAACGGTTCTCCCAGCAACATAAAACTGAGGAACACATTAATCACACCTGCATTATTAAGCAGGGCACTCGCCAACTCAGCCACTAGCAACACTAATAAGGCAAATAACAGGAGCTGCGTTGTTTTCAGCTGCTGTCTGTTTTTGGAACGGCTTTTGAGCAGCACCACCCCAAAGGCAACAGGAATCACCATGAAATGGAGAAAGTTGATGGGCGATGGGGCACCCAAGTTCTCCAAAAATCGAGGGAAAAAGGCTGAGGCGAACGCCAAAAATACCAGGTTCGTGCTGCTGATAAAGCCCTTCCGTTTTTTCGAGGGGGGCATTTCCGCATCACTCGATCCAGATTTTTTAGATCTAGATTTTGATGTTCTGGATTTTAAGTACGGAATCTGCGATCGCCCTTGCATATCAACTCACCAAAGACTGTGCCAGACTGTTTGCACCCTGTCTACTACACGCCAGCTCATAGATTTCCATTAACCGGCGATAGTTATCGGGTGCCGTATATTGGGTCTCAAATTCAGCCCGAGCCTGGTGGCGCATTTGAGCCATGTCTTGCGGATGAGACAACGCCCACTCGACCTGAGCAATCAGACTATTGGGATCACCCGGTTGAAAATGTAATCCGGTTTGGTGGGGAATCACTAATTCTGCGATCGCCCCAATGTTAGACGCAATCACAGGGGTGCCTTTGGCATAGGCTTCGATCGCGACCCGCCCAAAGGTTTCATACCATTCTGAAGGAAACACCAAAAACGCTGCTTCCCCCATTAATTCATACACCTCAGCAAGGGGTTTGCGTCCGACCCATTCAATTCCAGGAACTCGGGCAGCCGCCTCGGCAACCTGAGGTGCCAGAGGACCATCTCCTACAATTTTGAGTGGAATCTTAGCCCCCAACTGTTCCCAGGCTTTTAGAACCGTAGGAATTCCCTTCTCCGGTGATAGCCGCGTCACAAACAACGCATATCCCCCTTGCCCCGTTCCCGCTGCCGGTGCCGGATGAAGAAAGTTTGTCTTAAATTCAAACTTTTCTTTGGGTAAACCGCCTTCAATAAATTTATTCAGGGCAAATCGACTATAGGCAATGAATACATCAACGGTTTGAGTCCAGGTGCCTAAGAGGCTGTGGAAGTTCACCATCCCCGTCACGGCTGCACTGGCAAGCCGACTGTCTCGGTAGCAACCATGAATCACACCGGGCAATTGAATTCGCTTTCCCAAACAATCTTCACAAACACGCCCATCTCGAAAAAATAGCCCATTCGAGCACAGCAGACGGTAGTTATGGAGAGTTTGCACAACAGCTACGCCCTCTGCCTTGGCGGCATGATAAGCGGCAGGCGAAATCAGCGGAAACGTATTATGAAAATGCGCCACTTGCGGACGCTCTTCGCGAATGATTTCCCGCAATTCTTGATAGATTTTGCTGTTCCACAATGTTGCTTTTGCCAATGCCAGGGAGTTCATTTGCTCAACCTGGTCATTGTGAACCGTATAACGCCTGACCTGATGCCCATAAGACGTTAACAGATCCGCTTCGGTAGCAAAGATCGTGTCTTCCCCACCGAGTTGCTGATAATGGTTATGAACTGCCAAAACTCGCATAGAAGATGTTGTGATAGAAACGTTGACCCGCTAAACTTTGACAACGGTGTAAGCAGGCTGGCTATTGAGTTCTTCGTAGAGCTTTGCCAAATTTCGCCCTTTTGCTTCCCAATTGTAAGATTCCAAAATCATTTTTCGTCCGGCTCGTCCCATGCTAACCCGCAATTCTGGATTGTTTGCAAGTTCAACCATGGCTTTAGCCAGATCGGCGATCGCCTGTTCGGGAGTATGAGCAGGAACCTTGATGCCGGTTTCCGGGGTCACCTGAACCCCAGGACCACCTAAATCTAAGCAAAGAATCGGACGACCTGACGCCATCCCTTCCAGACACACCCACCCTCCAGAATCGTGCAAGCTGGGATGAACCAACACATGACATTCGCCCAACCGCTCTAAGGTCTCCTGCCGAGGTAACTTGCCCAAAAATTTGACTTGATGGCTGATGCCTAACTCTTCCACCATCTTTTCCAGATTGTGTTGCTCAGGCCCTTCCCCGGCAACCCAATACTCGGCATTGGGTAAGGCAGCTTGAGCAAAGGCACGCAAACCCAGGTGAAAGCCTTTCCAATGGAGCAGGCGACCCATGCTGATAAACCGCACGGTATCGCCTGTTGGTTCAGGGCATTGGGTGAGTTGCTCAATATCTGCGGTTGACAGGCTGGCTTCCGGGACAATTTCAATGGTTTTACCGCCCATTTTTCGTACCCGCGCCGCCGTATCTTCTGTGGTAACCCGAGCGATCGCACTGCGTTGAGCCGTCAGATGGGCAAAGGGATCTAGCTCACCCACCCGGTGCGCCAGCAGACGCAAAATTTCATAGACTCTGGCACGCAGCCCAAAATCTTTCCAAAACGGCGCTGGAGCCGCTTCACCACCCCCGACCGGACCCCAAATGAAGGGAATAGGCAGGAGAGAGATGAAACTGGGTGTGGAATATCGCACAAACGTAACATGGTGAGCCACGTCGAAACCAATGGTTTGGTGCAACCGACGCGCCACAAAATAAGCCTGAACTTGCCAGAGATAGTAATGCAGCACAAACGCAGCAGAACCTAGCTTCCAGAAGCCTCCCCCGATCGGCAACGTGAAGTAGACAAAATGGAGGTTGGGGTTGGGATGCTCGGCAAGAAACGCTTCGATCGCGGGACGACCGTCATCAGGGCGAGTCAGCACCCATACTTCATGATGTTTAGCGACCTCCCAGGCAATGTTCCAGCCGACTCCTGGTTCAGAGCCCCGACCAGCTTCACACGCATACGCTGATAACAGAACTTTCATCAATCCACTTTCTCCCTTGTTTGAATGTCCTACCGACTGAATCGGCTGCACTGAACTAGCTAATACCCATGAACCATAAGCCTAAGTTCTCGGAAAGGTGTGGAGATTCTGTTGCCACAACGGGACACAGTCCCCTTTCTCTGGTAATGCTACTCAACGTTTAAGAGCGCTGGTTGGCGTCATAACGCCTGTAAACGTGATAAGAAGGAAAGCCATTGCTGAGCCACAAGTTTGGGTTGAAAAGCTTGACACCGCTGTTTACCAGCAGCAATCAATTGATCTCGCAGTTCGGGCAGGGTCAAGAGCTTTGCGATCGCCTCCGTCAGTGCCGCTTCATTTTCACTGGGGATCAGAATGCCATGTTTGCCGTCCTCCAGAACACTTTTAGGACCTTGCCCGATCGCATCTGTAGCTATCACAGGCACTCCACATACCATCGCTTCTACTAATACCAGACCAAAAGGTTCTTCTTCAGACGACAACACAAAGACATCAGCGTTTGCCATATAACACCAGGGATTGGATGAAAATCCAGGCAAACTTACGTCTTGCTCAATCCCTAGCTGGGCAGCCAGTTGTTCTAAATGGGGTCGTTCGGGACCCTCTCCCACAATAATCAGTCGGGCATCAACCTGTTGTTTAACTCTGGCAAAGGCTTTTAGCAACAGCGGAAAATTTTTCTGCTGCGCCAGTCTGGCAACGCTGATAATGACAGGCTTGTCCTTATGGTTCAGCCAGGGATGATCGGGTTCTGCCTGGCTATAGCGGGCGATCGCATCGATATTCACGGGATTTGTGGTGGCGATCGCTCGCTCGGGTGGCATCGCCACGCCAATCGTATTGATTAGATCGTCTAACACAACCTGGCTGTTGGCATGTAAGCCTGTTGCCATGGGATAGAGCAGGCGTGCTAAGAAGGGTTGAATTTTGACCATCGGGTCGTCTTTGAGTTCAACATAGACCTTGTAGCTCATAGTTGAATGCTCACTGACAATCAGCTTAGTGGATCGCTGACCCGATAACAGCCAACCAATGACAGCCGGAAGGCTAATGAAAGTCGAGACGGCAATTAAAAAATCGGGTTTGATCTCTCTCAGACGACGCGCCAGGTAAAAAGGCATCCAGCGCGATCGCTTTGCCCCCAAGGGCACGAGGTGAACCCCTTCGGGCACCGTCACATGACTGCCCAATCCATCATTTACATAAAATAAATAAAGATTTTTTGCGCCAGCATCCCATAAGCCCTGGGTTAACGCAGTCGTGTAATTGGTCAGCGACCCACCCTTCAACGTCCAGGTCAGAATGGCAATCGATTTTTCGTTCATGCAGAGACTCCCTGAGATTGCCCTGCTGCCACCAATTGCACCACTTGGGCAAGGGCATGAGCTGCAATCTCTGGTGTAGTTGCTGCCATAACTTGGAGCGATCGCTCACCCATGGCTGCGGCTAACTGAGGCTGATCAATAAACTTTTGCATCAATTCTGCCAGCTGTTCAGATTGCCTCGGGTCAAAAAGATAGCCATTTTCACCATTTCTCACCATCTCGGCACTGCCAGCCCCCGTGGAGCACAACACAGGTTTGCCAAACAGCATTGCCTCTAGCACCACCACGCCCCATGTATCTTCCAGGGTTGGCAGAATAAACACATCGGCGGCTCGAAAATAAGCATTGACTTTGGCATAATCCACCTGTCCAATCCATGTCACACAGGTTTCTAGGTGATGGTCGCGCGTAAACGTTTCTAACTCTTGCCGTTGTTCTCCGTCTCCTACAATCAGTAAGGTGTAATTCTGATACCCTTGCTTTTGTAATAACAGACAGGCTTGCAGTAATAGATGCAGACCCTTGCGCGGCATAATGCGCCCAACAAACAGAAAAAGCGGGCGTTGTCGCTCCGCAATCGGCAATTCTACGGCTTCAACCCCATCTAATAAGCTTTTTGCCGAAGGAATTTCGTAGGGTTGGGCAAACACTCGTTGCGGATCGGCATACAAAATTTGCGTCAGATAGTCGCGCCCTGCCTGATTATTGGTAATGAAGGCATCGGCAGCTTTCACCATTAACCGACGCAGAAACAAGCGCAGGGGTGAATTGCGAAAGTCTACTCCCGGTGTACTGCCTTCGTAAGCCAGAATCACTTTCCATCTGCCCAGCGGTTTCAGCAACAACGCCAGAATAGTCCACACCCCGAACGAGCTACTAAACACAACATCCGGACGAAATCGTAACAGGGGTCCTGCTACGCCCAAAGATAGGGAGGTAAAGCTAGAACCATACCCTTCCTGTTCCGAACGCTGTTTGAAGACTTTCCATTCCCCAATTACCTCCAGTGCCAGAGAATCTTCAAAGCCTCGGGCATAGCCTGGAAAGAGAGCTGTGAAAATTTGGGTATGGGGAAATAATTTGGTAAATTCACTCAAAGCCGGTTGCCAGTAAAACCAAGCAACCGGCAGCAACCAGGCAATACGAAGGGAGTTGGCGTTCTCCAACATAGATTCAAGCCTGCTTAGGGTGAAAGACAGAGAGTTGTTCAAAAATAACTCTGGCAAACTCTTGCGATGAGTTTATTGATCCAAATTGTTGCATTTGAGAGCGATCGCACAGAGTGGTTGGATCTTCCGTCAGAAACCGAGTCAGCCCTTGGGCGATCGCATCTGACTGAGAAGAATCTACCGTTAACCCCAACTGATAGCGTCGGGTCACTTCACCCATCAGACCATAGTCAGGGGCTAATACAGGCTTCAACGCCATGGCTGCTCGTACCAAAATGGCACTCATACCCACATGTCGTTGATACGGAGCCAAAATCACATCGGAAATGTGGAAATAGGGCTGAATCTGGCGATCGGAAACAAACTCATCGTGCACTACAATTTGTACTGGCGTCGAGGCAGACAGAGCATCTAAGCGATCGCGCATCCGTTGTTTGCCCTCAACCCCCGACCCCAACGGTCCTACCAACAGCAAACAGATCTGCCGTTGCAGATCAGGCGGCAAGAGAGGGATGGCATCCAGGACTTGATCGATCCCTTTACGAGCAGTCAATGCCCCAAAGAACAGAAACACCTGTCGATCGGGTTTAATCCCAAGGTGCTGCTTCAGCAGGTCTGGATCGGGTTGATCATCCTCATAGACCTGGATGGGATCTGCCAAATGAAGAACATTGGCAGTTCCCCGAAACTGTTTGAGGTGCTCAATGGAAAACGGATCGAGGCAAAACAGCGTCTCCAATTGAGGGCGACGCAAGATCCGAGAGAGGTTAAAGTATTCCCGCCAAACCTGCGTCTTATCTTTAAATGTCGGCTGATAGTGCCCAAACGTGTGGTAGTGGAGGGTGGGTCTGAAATAGATACCAGAGATGGGGCAAGGCGGCTTTTGACCAAAAATAAAGGGGACGATCGCCGTATCAAAATACATCAAAAAGACGTGATTGACCTGACGCAAAGCGGCGTATTTGCACAGCAATCCCCATTCTTGGAACGCCAGATGAGCTTTTGACAGGGCACCGGGTCGGGTATTGAGGGACTCAACCTCTGACGGGGTGATGGCAACAAAGTTGATCCCCTCGCGCCCATAGGATGCGGCAAACTCCACGACATCAGCGTGGTCGGTCAAAAACTTGGGGACAACGACAATATCCAACGAACCGGGTAAATTGTGTTCACACCAGTAGCGGATCAAGTGCTGAATGTAGCCCGGATGATGCCCACCGACAGATAAGTCAAATAACATCAACCGGGGTTGGCTGGCTGTGTCTACATTGCTGATAGAAGACGGGTCATTTGAGTTAAGCAGTAGCATAGCGGGCTGTCTCTGCCTCAATAATCTCTTTGAAAATGTCAGTGATACTACGGGTAATGCCCCACTCAGGGAAGTGAGTCTTGAGTTTACGCAAGTCGGAGATATAGCAGATGTGATCACCAATGCGGTTGTCATCTACATAGACCCAGTTAACCTTGTGACCCGTCAACTCTTCAATCAAGTCAAACGATTCTAGAATCGAGATGCTGTTATCGCGCCCGCCACCCAAGTTGTAGACTTCGCCGGGGTGAGGATTATGGCGAAATGCTTCAAACGCTTGAATCACATCATAACTGTGAATATTGTCGCGCACCTGCTTTCCTTTGTAGCCAAAGACTTTGTAAGTTCCATTGGTAATGGCTACTTTGATCAGGTAAGACAGAAAACCGTGGAGTTCTACGCCAGAGTGGGAGGGACCCGTGAGACAGCCGCCCCGGAAAATCCCGACATTCATGCCGAAATAGCGTCCATATTCCTGAGCTACGACATCAGCAGCCGTTTTGGAGGCACCAAACAATGAGTGCAGGCAACGGTCGATGCGGCACTCTTCAGAAATACCGTTGTAGTCTTCGCGGTTGGCATAATCGTAGCGCTTGTCTAGCTCAACGCGGGGCACTTCATTCGGTGCATCGCCATAGACCTTATTGGTGCTCATGTGAATGAAGACGGCTTCTGGACAAAATTGGCGGGTCGATTCCAGAAGGTTAACGGTTCCTAGCGCATTGACTTCAAAGTCCAAGATAGGAATATGACAGGCTTTGTCATGAGATGGTTGAGCGGCACAGTGAATGATTAGATCAAATTTCTTTTCTTGAAATAGTTCAAACAGGCGATCGCGATCGCGAATATCAATACTACGGTGTTCAAAATTATTGGTTGAACTCTTTAACCGATTCAGGTTCCAGGTTGTATCGCCCTGACTGCCAAAAAACTCGGCGCGCATATTGTTATCAACACCTGTCACCTGATGACCTTGTTGGTCGTAGTATTGCACCGCCTCAGAACCAATCAAGCCGCTTGAACCTGTGACCAATACCTTCACGTCTTTACTCCCACTTGTAGAAGATTTTATCGAATTTGTTAAGGATTACAGATTAACCAACCCACCGCTCTCTCAAAAAGAATTGGGGTTTATTCAATCCACGATCCTAAGAACCAGGATGTTGAATGACCTCACCAGCGGAAAAGGAGAGGGACTACGCCGAAGTCATTCCCATCGTTTACCCATTCCGTTCAACCACGATTAAATCGTAAGAATACTTAAATTGAAGATCCACAACTTCTCTAAAAAGTTCACTCCAGCTTTGCTAAGGAATTTAGTTTGTAAATTTCTAGTGAATAAAAAAGAACGAATCGGGAAAGTCCGAAAAAATACTGACACTCAACGAAAGTCTCGTCCAAACGGTAATAGCGCCATAATCAGCAGCTTAAAGTGCTGCTTGGCAAAGGGAAGACCGATGATGGTAATTGCCAAAATTAGCCCATGCACCAGGTGCGAAAGGGCAATTCCCCAACCAAACAATACAATCCAAATCACATTAAAAATGAGTCGTAAGGGGCTGTCTGCGTTGTCCAGTTCAACGACTTTTTTGCCAAACGGGGTGAGTGTCGCAATCCCTAATTTAATCGCTTGTAGCCCAAAGGGAATGCCAATAATCGTCAGGCAAATACCCAGCCCACCGACGATATACCCTAACCCGCTGACAAATCCTCCAAACAGCAGCCAGATAATATTTCCCAGTAAACTCATAGGGTTCGCTCCCAGGCGATGAGATAGCAATGTCTTCTTCTTGAGACTATATAGCAATCTCAACACACGCAAGGCACCCCATTCCTGACCCCAAAAATGATCAGAATCCTTATAAAAATAACTTGAATAACTGTTTTGGGAGAGTGCGGCGGAGCCGCACTCTCCCAAAACAGTTATGGATTTTAATTTTGTAAAGATCCTTAATGATGAGTCGTGTCTGAATTTTCGTGTTCTACAACAAAGACATTGGAATAAAGATTTGCAATAATTTGCTGACCTTCCTGGGTCAGAGAAAGATAGGCGATCGCGTCTTGAATATAGTGATAGACCACATCCCAATAAAATTTTGGATAACTACGCCGTAAATCGGCCGGATTTTCGTAGTTCATTTTTTGGTTGAAGCCCATTTCTTGAAATTCGTAAAATAGGGCACTCACTTTTTTGAGATAGCGCAGGTCACTCAGTTGCCCAATTAAATCGGCAGCACGAACCAGCCCAGGATAGTTAAGCGTGTCCTGGTGATCGCCATCTTCAGGAATAGGGAATCGTGTGAGTTCAATATTTCGCTTAATGCTTTCGGCATCAATATATTTATTGCCGCCAAACCGCTCTTCTACAAATAGTTTGCCGCGATCGACATGATAGAGGGCAAGGCTGGCATCCGTGGCACTGGGTGGCAACGAGATCACCGTTTCGCCAATGCCAGTGGCATAAGAGCCAGGGCGATCGCTCCGACAGACGCCCTTGACATAGCCAATGTCGTGGCATAGCAACGAAATCATAAAATTCATCCAGTCTTCACAAGAAACACCCCCTTCTCGGATGTGTTTGCCTCGCAAAATTTCTTGCCCGACCAGGGTTACTAGCAACGTATGTTCGACATTGTGATAAAGCGCATCGCTATTGGCAATATTTTCTAATGCCATCCTCCCCGACCAACCGATGATGTTGGCGTAATCGGGTTTTAATCCTCCGTAGTTTTGCTCATAGCCTTCTTGCAACTCCTTAACGAAGGATTTGATCAACATGGTGGTCGGATTGAACATCTGAGTCCTGAAGGAGCAGATAAATTTTTTAGGGGAAGAGGATTAAGAGAATTCCCTCCATTTTATCTTTCACTCTACCAACCGAGAAAACAGGAGGGACTCTGGAAAATTTCCTGAGGATCACCAATCAAACAAAACCTGAATGTTTAGTTTTGGACGTGCGGCGACGCCGCGCTTCTAAAACTAAATCTTCGATTCTATTCAATCTACGATCCTTAGAATCGTGGATTGAATAAAACCCGATTCTTTTTGGGAGAGCGGCGGCTCCGCCGCCGCTCTCCCAAAAAGAATTACAGGTTATTTAATCTGTGATCCTTAGAAGTTTGATAGGTAGATTAGTTCGCAATAGTCAGGCTTCCCTTCATCCCCGCTTCCGTATGACCGGGAATGGAACAGTGCAATTCATAGGTACCTGTTTTCAGGGGGATAAATACCCATTCGGCGATCGCCCCTGGACGCAGTTCTAGTTCATGAATTGCGCCTTTAATTTCCACATTGCCTGCATCTACTTTTTGGCTCCAGATGGCATCGGCAAAATCTTTGGCAGTGAAATAATGCTTGTCTGGGCTGGGATTGTCTAATACCAATTTGTAACGTTTACCGGCTGCGAACGTCATGCGATCGGGCACAAATTTGAGTTCGCCTGCCTCAGTGCCCAAATGCACCGTAACCTGAGTGACGGTATCGCGATTAGTCGCGATCGCATACGCAACGCTCTGGTGAGACAGTCCCAACCCCGCATCTAGCAGATTGATGCCCAACCAAATGGTCAGGCTCAACACCACCACCCTACAGAGCCACACAGCCTTCAATAGAATTTTCATTACGTTCATGAAAACTACTATCCATCAACTCACTCACTTGTAGCGTAAAAGATTTCTGGATGATTTCAGATAACGTTTTGTTCAGCAGTCTGGAGCGGTACTCCTCGTGGGCACAATTCAATGTTTAACAAGGGGATGCAGGGGTAAAATCCCTGCGTGGCTACCGTGTACACACATCTCAAACGAGAAGCTAAAATCCTGCTCGATCCCCCTAAATCCCCCTTCAAAAAGGGGACTTTCGAACCAATTCCCCCCTTTTGAA
>NZ_JBSLYH010000054.1:0-48017 GCF_055793305.1 Calyptranema fuscum S582 | reverse complement strand
GGGCAGTTTCCAGGGGAGTTCCGCGGCTTCAGTGACAATGGACAGCAGGTGCTCACGTCTATTTCAGCGGAAGACATTAGCCGTCTGTATGACCTGGACGGCAATATCGTGGCGGAGTTTTCCGGGGTTGCTTTTTACAATGATCCAACAAACCCTTTTAGTAAACCCTTATTGCGCCAGTCTCTTGGGTTTAGCCCAGATGGACAACATCTGATGACGTTATCTAATGACGGTTATATTCGCATCTGGGCACTGGATAACGGCTTAGATGATTTGCTCAATCGTGCCTGTAACTGGCTGCGTCCGTATCTTGACAGCAATAATCCAACGGTGACCAATGATCAGCGGGCGCTGTGTGGAGTGGCACCGAGGGAGGATTGAGTGGGGGAGATGGGGAAGATGGGGGAGATGGGGGAGATGGGGGAGAGTGGTGACTTATGCGATCGCATCTCCATAAATTGCATAGGATAATAGGGATTATGAAGAGATTATCGAGTCATCAATCCTATGCAAATTGAAAATTATCCATTTGTCCAAGAATTAGTGACTGATACCTCTGGTCGAGTTTGCAAGGTTGTTTTAGAACTAAAAGACTATCAGCGTTTACTGGAAGCAATCGAAGACGAAGGGCTTTATCGCGCCATGCAGGTTGCTCGAAATGAAACGCCATTGAGTCGTGAGCAAGCTCTTCAAGAACTTGAGTAGCTATGAATGTTGAATACTTGCCTACATTTCTTAAGGATCTGAAGGCACTTAGAAGCACGCCAGTATTTGAGTCAATCAAGCGTTTGGTGTTTGAAGAAATTCCTGGCTACTCTGGTCTAGAAGAAATTGTCGGACTAAAAAAACTTAAGGCAAATGATAATGCCTACCGAGTCCGAGTAGGAGACTATCGTATCGGTTTTACAATTACTGGAAACGTAATTACATTTGTCCGTGTATTGCATCGGAAGGAAATTTATCGCTATTTCCCATAATGTTTATGTTCTGACTAACAATCGCATAGTGAGATCAGAGATTTGATAGGCGATCGCATAATGAGAGCTGAGACTTGAATGGCGATCGCACGGTGAGAGCAGAGACTTGAAAGGCGATCGCATGGTGAGACATAGGCTTGAATGGCGATCGCATGATGAGAGCAGAGACTTGAATGGCGATTGCAGAATGAGAGCAGAGACTTGAAAAGCGATCGCATAATGACAGCAGAGACTTGAATGGCGATCGCATGGTGAGAGCAAAGACTTGAATAGCGATCGCACTGATAGGCGAGGTATGATGTAACAGTATGAAAGGGTGATTTTCCAATCTCGAATTTCTGATGCCTACTCCAGAACAGATGCTGGCTTGTATACGAATATGCCAGACACTCTCCAACTTTTATTTGGATATCCATCTGTTTCGCTTCGACACCAGACATAAAACGTTTTATCTTCTGGCAGGAAACACAATCGGAGTTAGCATTTTTGCCGATGGGTTATGGGAGTTTGACGATGACACAGAAGCCTGATTTCCACAAAATATCCCGTAAAGAACTCAGACGCTATGTTTTGACCCATCGAGAAGATGAGGAAGCGCTACAAATCTATATGGAACGGCTCAAAAATGAACCGGGCGTGATTCGATATCAGGGTGGTTTGGCAGAGGAAGATTTAGCACAACTCGAACACCTGATTCACGAGCGAGTGCATCATCCTAATCTTTAAAGTTTTCTAGAGAGCGATCGCCCCAGATCCTCAGCATCTTTCTGGAAACTTGCTCACTGAATGCAAATCTGGTTAACAGATGCCGATGATTTAATAGCCCGTGCGATCGCTTTGTTTTATCGAGCGGCGATCGCGGCTTCCGTTTTGGCGATCGCTAGCAATGTTTTTAGTACCGAATCAGGGTTGAGGCTAATGGAATCAATCCCTTGTTCGACCAAAAATTCGGCAAATTCGGGGTAGTCGCTGGGGGCTTGACCGCAAATCCCAATCTTGCGATTAAATTGTTTGGCGGTTGCAATTACGCGCCGCAGTTTGCGTTTAACCGCTTCATTGCGTTCATCAAACAGGTGTGAAACTAGGGCTGAATCGCGATCGAGTCCGAGGGTAAGTTGGGTCAAATCATTGGAGCCGATGGAGAAGCCGTCGAAGACTGCACTAAATTCATCGGCTAATTCAACATTGCTGGGCAGTTCGCACATGACATAGACTTGCAACCCATTTTCGCCTTGCACCAAGCCATTTTTTGCCATTTCTGCCAATACTTTTTTACCTTCTTCGGGAGTGCGACAGAAAGGAATCATCGGAATTACGTTAATCAAGCCCATATCATTTCGCACCCGTTTGAATGCCTGGCATTCAAACCCAAAGGCGGCTTGATATTTCGGATCGTAGTAGCGTGAAGCACCACGCCAACCCATCATCGGATTTTCTTCGTGGGGTTCAAACTCTTGACCACCAATCAAGTTGGCATATTCGTTACTTTTTAAGTCAGACATGCGAACGATGACGGGATTGGGATAAAAGGCAGCCGCTAACATCCCAATTCCCGACGCCAGCTTGTCTACAAAGTAGGCAGAGCGATCGTCATATTGCAGCGTCAACTGGCTGATTTCCCACTTGGCAGCTTTATCTTTAAGCGTGTCGAAGTTTAGCAAGGCAAGGGGATGGACTTTGATGTGATTGGCAATAATAAATTCGGTACGTGCCAACCCTACTCCTGCATTAGGAATCAAGGATAGACGAAAGGCTTCTTGAGGATTGCCCACATTCATCATGACTTTGGTGCGGGTTTGGGGCAATTCATCCAGGTGTAATTCTTCAATCTCAAAGGGCAGTAAGCCATTGTAGACGCGCCCTTCTTCACCTTCCGCACAGGAGACAGTGACGGCTTGGTCGTCCCATAAAATATCGGTGGCATTATCGCAGCCCACGATCGCCGGAATTCCTAATTCGCGCGCAATGATAGCCGCATGACACGTGCGTCCCCCTTGATTGGTAATCACGGCACTGGCTTTTTTCATAATGGGTTCCCAGTCGGGGTCGGTGCGGGTTGTCACCAATACTTCACCGTCCTGAAATTCATCCAGCTTGCGAATATCGACGATTGTCCGAACCTTACCCGCCCCAATCATTTCGCCGACCGCTCGACCTGTCAGCAAGGGGTTTAGCGATGACGCCATTTCTCCTTGTTCGTTGCCTTCCTGCCCTTGCAAACGATAGGTGCGCAAGACATTCGTTGTTTTCTGCGAATGTACCGTTTCAGGACGGGCTTGCACGACAAACAATTCATTTGTTATGCCATCTTTTGCCCACTCGATATCCATGGGACTGTACGTGCCACGCACGGTGGAATAATGGTCTTCAATCACACACGACCATTGGGCTAATTGCAAGACTTCTTCATCACTCAGAGCAAATTTGGCTTGATCTGCTTTGGGCACCGGGATATTGGTCACCGTGCGACTACCACCAATGTCGTAAATCATTTTGATTTCTTTGCTGCCCAACCGCTTTTCTAAAATCGGTTTGAAGCCTTGTTTCAAGGTGGGTTTGAAGACAATATATTCATCCGGATTGACCACCCCTTGCACCACATTTTCCCCTAATCCGTAAGCAGCCGTCACCAGGGAAGCATTTTTGAAGCCCGTTTCTGTATCAATCGAAAACATCACACCAGAGGTTGCCAGGTCAGACCGCACCATTTTTTGTACTCCCACAGAGAGCGCAATATCGAAGTGGTCAAAGCCTTTGGTGGTGCGGTAGGAAATGGCGCGATCGGTGAACAGGGACGCAAAGCACATATGGCAAGAGTCCAAAACACCGTTGATGCCATTGATGTTGAGATAGGTTTCTTGTTGTCCGGCAAAGCTGGCGTCGGGTAGGTCTTCGGCAGTGGCACTGGAGCGTACGGCAACGTCCACTCCACTATGACGGCTGAGACAGGCGTCTAGCTCATTGCCGCTCAGGGTTTCACAGACTTCGACACTAACACCATAGCGTTCGGATAACTGCACATAGGCATGGATGATGGCATCTTCTAGTTCGGCTGGAAAGGGGGTGTCTAAAATCAGAGTTCGTGCCTGTCTGCCTCGTTCTCGCAGATTGTTAACATCTTCCACATTCAAGTCGTGCAACAGGTGACGCAGACGGGCTTCCAAGCCAGCTTTTTGCATGAAGTGGCGGAAGGCATAGGAGGTTGTGGCAAAGCCCGTGGGGACATTGACGCCTTTGGCACCGAGTTGACGAATCATCTCACCCAGTGATGCATTTTTACCCCCAACTAAGGGGACATCGATGATGCCAACTTGTTCAAACCACAACACCAATGCGGTTTCTTTTAAGGGTTGATCTAATACAGGAATCTCTAATTTCTTAACAGTAACCATGCTGAATCGTTCCAGTTAATAGGGGTTGAGAAGATGCAATGTTTTACTAAACTATTCTTTTGTAAAAAGATGACTGTAACGCTATCGATAGAATGATGGGATGCGATCGCCGATCTATTCATTCATCTCTTTGTAGTCATGAAAAAATACTTGAACAGCGACTAATTTTTCTCTCGCAAAAAAGAGAGTTTTAATCCGAACACATCGCCCAAGTTCCAATACAACTCAGCTTAACGAATCCAATCGGGTGCCAATTGGAAAACTTCATGAAGTATTAAGAGCCTATTCAAAATATTGAGGCTGAGAATGGGGTGAAATGACGATGTAAAGATTGATGATGACGCCCCACATGCTGCCGAAACAGTCCTTTAAGATCACAGTTCTAAATGAGTTGTAAGATCGACGGGCTGTGAGAGGCGAGCCCCGCAGGGGTGCGCCTCTCACAGCCCGTTTGAAATGACGATAGTGCCGATTACCTGTACGTACACCGTACTCTTAAAAGAGGAGAAATTGGTGCTAAAGTCTTCCTTCAAAAGGAAGATTTATGGAGAGCTGAAACAGATTGCTCCTCCTCATAGGCTGTTCTAAATAGCTGCTAAACAGCATGTGCTTGAGCGAAAAGATAGACGAAAATGAAAGAAAACAAAGGATCTATTTCTTCATTCTTCGTAATATTTTATCGAATCATTAATCGTTGTATTTTTATAGCGTGTAAACCAGTAAGCTGAATTTATATTGCTTTCTGTTCTCGTAATAGAAATCCTATTTGATTCTTGCTGATTCTTGAATCTAAATTGTGGTGCGTAGCATTACAGTTCAAATAAACAGTTCAAATAAGATAGCTATCGCGTTTTAATCAGTTTTTTCTTTTTAAGAAATGCTTAACTTAAACACAAAACAAGATACCGATCAGGCAACTGTTCAATCCGGTACGATCGCCACTGATCGAGTTAAATTGGGTGCGATCGCGACGAGTAAAGCCGATGCCATTCAGCAAGTGGGCTTGTTGTTGGTGAATGCCGGACGGATGAAACCGGGGTATGTCAACAGCATGATGGCACGGGAAAAGGTGGCGAATACCTATCTAGGGAATGGCATTGCGATTCCGCACGGCTTGCCCAAAGATCGAGAGTTGATTTTGGAAACGGGCATTGCCGTGTTGCAAGTCCCTGGGGGAGTGGAGTGGAACCCTGGTGAAACGGTGCATTTAGTCATTGGGATTGCGGCAAAATCAGACGAACATATCGAGATTTTGTCGAATCTGACGCATATATTGACCGATGAACTGGCGATTCAGCAGCTTGCCAAAACCACCAATCCGGTCGAGATTGTCGAACGGTTGACGCAGTCGCGATCGCCATCTTCCACCAGTGAACCTGCTGAACCAGATTTTGCCAAATATGTTGATGTCGTGATTCCAGGAAAAGCGGGGCTACATGCGCGTCCTGCCACTGCCTTAGTCAATCTAGCCAAAGAGTTTGAATCTGAAATTCGGGTGCGTTATGGGCAACATACTGCCAGTGCCAAAAGCTTAGTGTCGTTGCTGAAGCTGGGAGTAGAAGGTGGGCAAACCATCCGCCTGATGGCACAGGGACGTGATGAAGACCAGGCTTTAGAGGCTTTAAGAGCCGCGATCGCAGCGGGTTTGGAAGATGAGGAAGAAGCTCCGGCTGCCATCACCTTAGGGCGGGAATTGGTGTTTGAAACAGCGGCAATTCCAGGGATTTCTGCCTCTCCTGGGTTGGCGATCGCGCCGATCTATCAACTCAAGCGGGGCAAAATTGTGTTTGCGGCGACTGCCGTTAGCCCGGTGGAGGAGCAAAGCCGTTTGCGACAGGCGATCGCGGCTGCTCAAGTACAATTGCAAGACTTGTATGAGGAAGTGAAAGCTAAAGCCGGAGCCGCCAAAGCCTCGATTTTTCAAGCCCATCAAGAGTTTCTCAATGACCCGGATCTGTTGCAAGAAGCGATCGCACCGTTGCACGATAACCGCAGTGCTGCCTGGGCATGGCGACAAGCCTATGAACAACGGGCAGAAAGCCTGGAGAAGCTGACGGATGCTCTGTTGGCAGCACGGGCGACCGATCTGCGAGATGTCGGGCGGCGGGTGCTGCGCTTGCTGGCAGAAAAGGTAGAGGATGACCCCACCTTGCCCGATTATCCGGTGATTCTGATTGCCGAAGATCTGACCCCCTCTGATACGGCACAACTCAATCCATCGCTGACCTTAGGTTTTTGTACCGCCTATGGTGGTCCAACCTCCCACTCGGCAATTATTGCGCGATCGCTGGATATTCCAGCCGTTGTCGGGGCGGGCCCGGCGATTTTAGAGTGGGTCGATGGTACCCCCTGCATTCTGGATGGTGAAAGTGGCAATCTCTATGCCAATCCGTCTGAATCCGATTTGGCGATCGCTCAGGCGGCGCAGCAAGACTTGCGCGCCATCCGCGAAGCCGAGAAGCTAGCCTGCTACCAACCGGCGGTGCTAACGGATGGCTATCGCATGGAAGTGGTTGCCAATATTGGGGCAGCGTCCGAAGCCACGCAAGCAGTTGATGCCGGAGCAGAAGGGGTCGGGCTATTGCGCACCGAATTTCTCTTCCTCAATCGCTCTGAACCCCCGACCGAAGACGAACAATTCACCACCTACAGCCAAATGACCCAAGCTCTCAACGGGTTGCCGTTGATTGTGCGAACGTTGGATATTGGTGGCGACAAAGTGATTCCTTACCTCAACTTGCCCAAAGAAGATAATCCTTTTTTAGGCATTCGTGGCATTCGTCTCTGTCTGCAACGGCAAGATCTATTTAAAACCCAACTGCGTGCTATTTTCCGGGCAGCTCAAGGCGGCTCTATCAAGATCATGTTCCCGATGATTGCAACGCTGGATGATTTTATCAGTGCCAAGCACATTGCTGAAACGGTACGGGCGGAAATTGGGGCAGACCCAATCCCCTACGGCATGATGGTGGAAGTGCCATCCGCCGTGATGATGGCAGCAGAATTTGCCCAACTCGTTGATTTCTTTTCCATTGGCACCAACGACCTGACCCAATATACCCTGGCAATGGATCGGGGGCACCCGATTTTGGCAAAACAAGCCGATGGTCTGAATCCTGCCGTTTTGCGGATGATTCATCAAACGGTGCAGGCAGCAAAAGCCCAGGGCAAATGGGTGGGCGTTTGCGGTGGGGTCGCCGGAGAGCCGTTGGGCGCAGCCATCTTAACGGGATTAGGCGTGACGGAACTGAGTGTCAGCATTCCCAGTGTGGCTGCTGTGAAAGCTAAACTGCGAGGTCTATCCTTAACCCAAGTCCAGGCTCTGGCAGATCGGGCGCTCAAGTGCCGCAGTGCTCAAGATGTTCGCGCTTTGCGGTAAGGCGTTACCCTCCGTTCCGTTGATAGTTGCAGCTCTACCTTTATTGCTTAACCATGGTGCCTAACATTGCTACGATTACGCTCAATCCTGCGGTTGACCAAACTGCTGCCATTCCTAACTTTCGCGCAGGTGAGGTAAATCGGGTGGCGTGGGAGCAGTCTGATCCGGGCGGCAAGGGTGTGAATGTGGCGTCTTTTTTGACGGATTTTGGGTTTAAGGTCACCGTATCGGGATTTTTAGGAAAAGACAATTCGGAGATCTTTCAAACGTTTTTCGATCGCAAGCAGATCACGAACCGATTCGTATTAATTGCGGGACGGACGCGCACCAATGTCAAAATTATTGACGAGGTGCAAAATCAGGTGACGGATATCAATTTTCCCGGTCAACCGCCAACAGCGGAGGATCTGTCTGCGTTATACCGAGTCGTCGATGAATTGGCGATCGCCCATGATTGGTTGATTCTGTCGGGTAGCCTGCCTGCCAATGTTCCTGCCGATATCTATCGAGACTTAACCCACCGGCTAAAAGCCCAGGGTAAAACGGTGGTGTTAGATGCCAGTGGCGACAGCTTGCGTCATGCTCTTGCTGCCAGCCCCTATGCCATCAAACCCAATCTTGCTGAACTCGAAGAATTGTTAGGGCGATCACTGACCACTCCCAGCGACATTATCCAGGCTGCTCGTGAACTGGTTGCCCAAGGGATCACCTGCGTCGTCGTATCGATGGGGTCAAAGGGAGCCATGTTTGTGACCGCAGACGCTGCCATCTGGGCACGTCCCCCGCAAGTCGAAGTCGTCAGCACCGTTGGGGCTGGCGATGCCATGGTCTCCGGCTTTGTCACAGGCACCCTGCGGGGGCTGGCATTAGCCGACTGTGCCCGACTGGCAACGGCCTTTTCCATCGGTGCTCTCAGCCAGTTGGGTCCTCGTCTGCCCCCCCGCGAAACTGTTGAAGCCTTTGCCGCCCAGGTCAGCGTCGAGGCGGTATCCACATCGTATAAAATTGCATTGAAGGGAAACACCGATGACATCTAAAAAAATAGTGGCGGTGACCGCCTGTCCCACCGGGATTGCCCACACCATTATGGCGGCGGAAGCCTTGAAAAAAACTGCTCAGGTGATGGGACATGAGATTCAGGTTGAAACTCAAGGATCTGATGGGATCAAACAAGCACTTTCACAATCAGATATTGCCGCTGCCGATCTGGTGATTGTTGCTGCCGATATTTATGTTGCCCTCGATCGCTTCGCCGATAAACCCGTCTATGCCGTTTCGACCAGCAAGGCAATTCGTGAGACGCAAGCTGTGATCGAGGCAGCGATTGAAGAAGCCGATCACGTCGTCGCCATTCCCCAACCTGTTGCGGCACCTGTGCCAGCAGCCGTTGATACGCCTAAATATTTGGTTGGCATCACCTCATGTCCTACGGGCATTGCTCACACCTTCATGGCAGCTGAAGCCTTACGCAAAGGGGCTTTGGAATTGGGTCATGAGATCAAAGTCGAAACTCAGGGGTCGGTCGGGGCAAAAAATCAACTGACGGCTGAAGACATTGCTCGCGCCGATGCGGTGGTGATTGCAGCAGATACCCATGTGGATATTTCTCGTTTTGGCGGCAAGCGGCTCTACCAAACCTCTACAAAGCAAGCGCTTAAAAGCGGGACAGGAGTGATTCAAGCAGCGTTAGATTTACCCGAACCCGTTGCCGCAGGTGCGGTTGGCGAAGAAGATTATTTGCAATCCGTACGGCACGCCAAAGCCGAGCAATCTGCCAAGCGTTCCGGTCCCTACAAGCATTTGCTCACGGGTGTTTCTTATATGCTGCCTGTGATTGTCGCAGGGGGATTGATCATTGCCCTCTCGTTTGTGTTTGGCTTAAATCCACCTGCCGGAACCTTTGGCGGTGCGTTGATGCAAATTGGTGGCACCGCTGCCTTTGCTCTGATTGTTCCAGTCTTATCGGGCTTCATTGCGTTTTCCATTGCCGATCGCCCAGGTTTAGCGCCCGGTCTGATTGGCGGGATGTTAGCCTCAAACCTGGGCATGGGCTTTTTAGGTGGGATTCTTGCCGGATTTTTAGCCGGATACATTGCGTTATGGGTGCGTGAGAAAGTCAACCTGCCGCCCAACCTGGAGGGCTTAAAACCTGTATTAGTGATTCCTCTACTATCGACGTTGGCAGTTGGGTTATTGCTGGTCTATGTCTTTGGCGCACCTGTCAAAGCAATTTTGGATGGTTTGACAGAATTTTTGATGAATATGGGACAAGCCAATGCTGTCATTTTGGGGTTACTCCTGGGTGGCATGATGGCAGTGGATATGGGCGGTCCCGTCAACAAAGCTGCCTATACCTTTGCCGTTGGGCTATTGGCCAGTAATGTGTTTGCACCTATGGCAGCCGTCATGGCAGCGGGGATGACACCCCCGTTGGGTTTAGCGCTGGCAACGTTGATTGGCAAGCGACTGTTTACCCAAGAAGAAAGAGAAGCGGGTAAAGTTGCCACAGTTTTAGGGATTTCGTTCATTACCGAAGGTGCGATTCCCTTTGCGGCGAAAGATCCTCTGCGTGTCATACCATCTTGCATTGTTGGCTCTGCCGTCACCGGAGCCTTGTCGATGTTTTTTGGCTGTACATTACGTGCGCCCCACGGTGGCATCTTTGTGTTGGCAATTCCCAATGCGGTGACTCAGGGTGGCTTGTATGTCGTGGCGATCGCCGTTGGCACGTTGGTTACGGCATTAATTGCGGTTCAGCTAAAACGCTGGCAACCCAAACCTAAAGTAGAACCGACCCCAGAGACATTGTCTTCGGTGCATTAGCTATTAGCTGTTAGCTGTTAGCTGTTAGCTGTTAGCTGTTAGCTGTTGGCTGTTGGCCATTAGCTATTAGCTGTTAGCTGTTGGCTAATAGCTATTAGCTAATAGCTGTTAGCTGGGATGGGGTTCCGGGAGCTGTGCCCCCGGAACCCCATCTTTTAAGTTTACGTTTCCTCTTCTTCGACCGTAATCTCGATCAAAGATGCGATCGCCAGTGTGGTAATTTTTTCGCCTCTATTGGGTTTGAGGATGCGATCGCCAGTACCATCTTTACCCCACACTTTTAGATCATCAATGGCAACGCGAGCCGTGCGATCGCTACTGGTCAGCACCGTGATATCCGTGCCTGGAATCGCAGGGATAATGCCAGCCAGAGAATCGGTTTTGTTGGCAAATTGCATCGCTTGTAGCCCCAAATCACCCCGATTTGCCAGACGCAGCGTGGTCACGGGAATTTGTTTGGCATAGCCCTGCGTAGACACCACCAGGAAATGCTCCGCCTCGCTCAACGCCACACACCCTACCAAATGTTCTTGCTTACTTGTGCGTTGGGCAGGTTGACCCTGGGTGGTGCGACTGGTGATGGGCAATTGCTCATCATCTACGGCAAACCGCAGCATCCGTCCGCCCGATGACGCCACAATGATCTGTTCGCCGGGTCTGGCAATCACCGCATGGGCGAGTTCGTCATCATCTTTCAGTTTTAGCGCCGTCAGTCCCCTGCCCGTCAGGTTGGCAAATTCAGTGAGCGGCAAGCGTTTGATCCGTCCCTGTTTGGTTAGCAAGATCAGATCCAACCCGCCGATCTCAGTGGGCAGTGGAAACTGAGCCGCGATAATTTCTGGATCGCCCTGCGCTGTCTGCGGTAAGAGGGTCACCAGTGGCGTGCCCTTAGAGGTGCGATTCGTTTGGGTAATATTGTCAATCGGGATGGTATAAGCCTTGCCACTGCGCGTCAGAATCAGCAGATCTTGCTGGGTCGAGGCAGACTCAATTTGCAAAACCACATCCTCGCTTTCTTCCAGGGTCGGTTGGGCGGATGCTTCCTGTCGGGCTTGCTGTCGCTGAAATGCTTTGGGCGTCGAACGGCGTACATAGCCCCGTTGGGTAAATTCTAAAATTACTTCTTCTTCGGTCGCCGTTTCCTGTGCGATCGCTTCTGCCAGGGCAGTCGATTCTTGCTGACGCTGTTCATCGGTCTGAATTCGGGTGCGACGCGGATCATTAAACTTGCGCTTGAGTGCCCGCAAATCTTTTTTCAAAACTTTGAGAAATTCGCGGCGATTGGTCAACAACAGCTCTAACTCTTGCCGCCGTTGATCGAGTTCTTCAAATTCAGTTTGCAGATTTTGCTGTTCTAAGCCCGTCAGGCGGCGCAGAGGCATTGCCAAAATTGCATCTGACTGGCGATCGCTAAAGCCAAACTGTTCCTGGAACGTAGCTTTAGCCGTGCTGCCATCGGGTGCATGGCGCAGGATATCGATCACCGCATCCAGATTTTCTAACGCCCCCAGCAACCCTTCCAGGATATGAATCCGATTCTCTGCCCGTTCCAACTCATAGCGATATTGACGAGTCAGCGTTTCTTCGCGGAATTGGAGAAAATGCTGCAACATCTCTCGCAACGACATTTGCCGGGGTTGCCCTTCTGCCAACGCCAGCATAATCGCACCAAAGTTGGTTTGCAGCGTGGTCATTTTATACAGCTGGTTGAGCACCCGTTGGGGGTTGACCTCGCGTTTGAGTTCGATCACCACGCGCATGCCATCGCGATCGCTTTCATCGCGAATATCTTGAATGCCTTCAATACGGACCTGGTTGACCAAATCGGCAATCTTTTCAATCCAGGCGGCTTTATTCACCTGATAGGGTAACTCTGTTACCACAATTGCTGTGCGCCGATGGCGACCCCGCCCTGATTGAATCTCTTCAAATTGGGCAATGCCTCGTACCGGAATGCTGCCCCGTCCGGTTAAGTACGCCTCTCGCACACCCTGCGTATCAATGATTTCCCCTCCCGTAGGAAAGTCAGGCCCCGGAATCAGGGTGAGCAGTTGCTCATCGGGCAGATTGGGATTATCAATCAACGCGATCAATCCATCTACCACTTCACTCAGGTTGTGGGGTGGAATATTCGTTGCCATTCCGACGGCAATTCCGGAGGAGCCGTTTAACAGCAGAAAAGGCAATTGGGCAGGTAAAACGATTGGCTCTTGCTGGGAGTTGTCAAAATTGCCAATAAAGTCAACCGTGGCTTCGCCAATTTCATCAAGCAAGGCTTCGTTGCCAATCGCCGCAAGGCGAGTCTCGGTATACCGCATGGCAGCGGGTGGGTCATCATCGACCGAACCAAAATTGCCGTGCCCTGCCAGGACTGGATAGCGACTGGAGAAATCTTGCACCATCCGTACCAGGGCATCGTAAACGGCTTGATCCCCGTGGGGGTGATATTTACCCAACACATCCCCAACGACACGGGCACATTTACGGAAGGGGCGATCGGGGGTTAAACCTAGCTCATGCATGGCGTAGAGAATGCGTCGATGGACGGGTTTCAACCCATCCCTAACATCGGGCAAGGCGCGCCCTACAATGACACTCATGGCATATTCCAGGTACGATCGCTGTACCTCGGTATGCAGAGCAGTCGCAATAACTTGTCCCGATGATAGGTTTAACTGCTTAGCCATGAAATCTGTTCCCTAGTAGACCAAATCAAAAATTTTAAAGACGCTGGAGGAAATTCATTCCTTTGTGGAGGTGCAGCCTCACCTCCGAATATTGCAAAATTGAGTGCGTACAACTACGAGTAGACTCAATCTTTAATGTTGCTCGGGTAAAGGGATAAACCCTTATCTGGGAGACGTAGCCCCCATACCCTCTATCTTTAGCTGGATAGCGATCGCCATATACTCTGAAGTAGATACTCTATCGGAGATTGGTAATGCAAATAAACACGATTAGGAGTGATAACTTTAAGTTACATTGAGTTACATTTCACAATAACTTCACAGTAGTACTAAACCGCACTGCCGCAAAATGCTTCATCCTGAGATTAACAATGCAAGGAAAGCGATATGAGAACTGTTTTGATTGTGGAGGATGATTTAATCAATGCCCGTGTATTCTCTAAGATCTTGACAAAGCGGGGGGGCCTGGATGTTAAGCACACCGAAAATGTGGACGAGGTGATGCAGATTGCTCAAGCGGGCGAAGCCGACATCATTTTGATGGATGTCTCGCTGGCGCATAGCGTGTATCAGGGTAAGCCTGTTGACGGCATCAAGATTACCCAGATGCTGAAGTCTGATCCAAAAACTGCCGATTTGCCCATTATTTTGGTAACGGCTCACGCGATGCAAGGCGATCGCGAAAACTTCTTGAAACAAAGTGGCGCAGACGATTATATTTCGAAGCCTGTCGTAGATCATCAGAAGTTTGTTGATCAAATTATGGCATTGCTGCCAAAAGGATAAGTGCATATGTACTATATTGGCAAGTTTTTAAACGATTGGATGCACTAGTCACAGGATCTTGGGTCAACCCAATTCCTGAAAATCTCACCCCCCGTTCTGCAACCTGAAACCTCAACCCTTTATGATTGATGTCGGAATGTGTGGTCTCTAGACTCGTTCTGAAGACTCCTTCTGAGCAGCAGACATCAGTAGATCAAGGACAAACGCCTGTGCGGTTAAAGCGATGGTTTGGGTTAATTGGGGTAGGTCTGGGGCTGGTGGTCGCCCTGCTGGGGCATCTCACCACAACTGCGATCGCACAATCTCTTTCCCCCGATTCTTTAAATGCTGTTCCAGCCAGCCCCACGACTGAACTTCGTGGCGTTTGGCTGACCAATATTGACAGCGACGTGTTGTTTTCCCGCGAAAACCTTGAGCAGGCAACCCAACGCCTGAACCGACTTCACTTTAACACCATTTATCCGACCGTTTGGCATGGCGGTTACACCCTGTATCCCAGTGCAGTTGCCGAACGGGTCGTCGGTCGAGCCATTGATCCCCATCCGGGTTTGCAAGGGCGCGATATGCTGGCAGAGGCTATAGAACTAGGGCACAGTCAGGGTTTAGCCGTTATTCCCTGGTTTGAGTTTGGGTTAATGGCTCCTGCCGATTCCGACCTGGTACGGCGGCATCCCGACTGGCTGACCCATCGACGCAATGGCGACCAGGGAGTAATGGAAGGCGAGTTTCCCAGGGTCTGGCTTAACCCTGCTCATCCCGAGGTGCAGCAATTTTTTGTGGATCTGATTGGCGAAGTCGTAACGAACTACGACATTGACGGCATCCAATTTGACGATCACTTTGGTATGCCGTTTGAGCTGGGCTACGACGAGTATACGGTGCAGCTTTATCAACAAGAGCACGATGGGCGGTTACCCCCTGACGACCCGCAAGATGCCGAATGGGTCAACTGGCGATCGGTGCAACTGACTCGCTTGCTGGTCAAGCTGTTTTTTGCTGCCAAGAATGTCAAGCCAGACTGTCTGATCTCCCTGTCTCCCAATCCCCGGTTATTTTCCTATCAAATGTATCTCCAGGATTGGCTCACCTGGGAGCGTCTGGGGTTTCTTGATGAGTTAATTGTGCAGGTCTATCGCAGTGATATTAATCGCTTCATCTGGGAATTGGATCGTCCAGAGTTGGCGATCGCCCGTGAGCAAACTCCAGTCAGTGTGGGGATTTTGACGGGATTGCGGGTGTTGCCCGTCGGCATCGAGCAAATTGCCCAACAAGTCCTGACCAGTCGCGATCGCCAATTTCATGGCGTTTCTTTCTTTTTCTACGGAACCTTGGGCGATCGCGATGCTGCCTTTGAACAGCTATTCCCTGCCCCTGCCCGTCGTCCAGAGTAAAAGTACAGCAATTGACGTTGCGGATAGATCTTTCCGGAGAAAAAGGGTGTGTGCGGCGACGCCGCACACACCCTTTTTCTCATCAAAAGTGGCTTGGATTTAAGCGGGTGTGCCAAATAGCTGCGTCCAGTAACGGTTGCATGTGATGTTTCCGGTATCATTTGCCAGATTAACGTAGCCCACCCCAATATTCTCTAACTCAGGAGTCAGAAGATTGGCACGGTGTCCTGGACTATCGATCCAGGCTTGCACCACTTCAGCCGGTGTGATTTGACCAGCAGCAATATTTTCTGCCGCCCGAGTATATTGATAACCAGCCGCTTCCATCCGATCCCAGGGCATGGAGCCATCTAACCCGACATGATCAAAAAAGTCTTGGGTTGCCATCGCATGGCTATAGGTTTGTGCAGCCTGAGATAGTTGCGTATTTACTGCCAATGGTAGTAGCCCATGTTGCTGACGATAGTTATTGGTGAGTTGCACCACCTGGTAGGCAAAACTCCTGGATGTCGTGGCTTTTGCCGATAGGGTGAGGCTATAGGTTGTTTTATTTCCCGGTTGGGGAGTAACCCGCAAAAAATAGGTGCCTCGCTCTAGCCCCACAATCTCGATGGAGTCAGATCGCCGTCCAGGTGCAGTAGAATTAGCAATCAACTCGCCCGGATCGACCCGTCCATTTTGGTTGCGGTCTTGAACCAGTTCTAAATTGGCATTGGCTCTTAATGCACCTATTTTGGCAGTCAGACTACTTTGGCTTTTAAGATTAAACCTAAAAAAGTCTTTGATATCAGTCCCGCCAATTCGGTCTCGATACGTGCTTGCCTTGGCACTCACTGCGATCGCCTTTGCCCGTTTCATCATATTTCCGGCTAGATCTGGCATGTGTTGCTCCTTGCAAGTCGTTGGATTTCCTCCTCTATTAAGCAAGTGTGAAGACGCAGGAACATCCAAAAATTTACGGGAGTTAATTTTTGGGCTAAACAAAACGTGCGGGGTTTTCTCGCATAGCAAATCCGCTTAAGAAGATTTCCCGAGTTGTTGATGTGCCATCACTAAATATGCGGAGTCACCCTTTAACACCAAGGGATTCAGGTCAATGGCAACTGGCGATCGCCCACTATCAAGCGGGTCAATTGACCGATGCCGCTTCAATTTGCCACATAATTCTGCAAAAACAGCCGCATCACGCGTTAGCCCTGCATTTACTCGGTGCGATTGCCTATCGGCAGCAGCAATTTGATACCGCGATCGCCCATTTTCAAAATGCTCTGGCAGAGCACCCCCATCCGGCAGAGGTGCATAACCATCTGGCAGTGGTGTTAGATGCGGTCGGACAAGGGACAGAGGCGATCGCCCATTATCATCAAGCCCTGGCGCTGAACCCTGACTATGCGGAGGCGTGGCAAAATTTAGGAACGTCGTATCAAGCACAAGACCAGATTGCAGCAGCGATTAAATGCTATCAACGGACACTGGCACTCAAGCCCAATTCTGCGGATGCATACAACAATTGGGGCAGTGCTTTACGTCAGGCAGGACGGTTGCCCGAGGCATTGACAGCATACAATCGGGCGATCGCATTCAACCCCAACCATGTGTCTGCCCGATGTGGACGTGCCGATGTCTGGTTGCGTCTGGGCGATTTTCAATCTGGCTTTCGAGACTATGAATGGCGCTGGCGTCATCCGAGTTGCCCCCCTCGCAACCTGCCTCAACCCCTTTGGGACGGCTCGGCATTTCATGGAAAAACACTCTTACTTCATGCCGAACAAGGATTGGGCGATACGATTCAGTTCATTCGTTACTTACCCCTTGTGCGGGAACGGGGCGATCGCATTGTACTGGAACTCAACCAACCGGGCTTGGAGCGTTTATTGAGCGGACTGGAAGGCTTAAGTCAGATCGTGGTGAAAGGTGAAGCGTTGCCCCCATTCGATCTGCACATCCCGTTGATGAGTTTACCCCGCATCTTTGCGACGACGCCCAGCACCATCCCAGCCCAATTTCCCTATTTACACGCTCCCCCCGGCATACCATTGCCGCGTCAGAGTGACACAGACCCGGTGAAACTTCCCAAGGTTGGCATCGTCTGGATCGCCAATCTACAAAACCAATCGGGGCGCGATCGCTCCTGTCCATTTTCCCTATTCCAGTCGATTTTAGACTGTCCCAATCTCCAGTTTTATAGTCTGCAAAAGGCAATCCCTGAAAGCGATCGCCACCTCTTACAGGCTCGCCATATTCCTGATTTAGGAACGCAATTTCAAGACCTGGCAGATACCGCAGCGGCGATCGCCCAACTGGATTTGGTCATCACGGTCGATACGGTGACTGCCCACCTGGCGGGGGCACTGCACAAACCTGTCTGGGTGTTGCTCCCTTTTCTTGCCGATTGGCGTTGGCTGCAACACCGCAGCGATAGTCCCTGGTATCCGACCATGCGCCTGTTTCGTCAACCCCAACCCCGCGATTGGGCAGCAGTGATGCAAACGCTAGTGCGATCGCTCAAGCATAATATAGCAGCCGAGAGGCGGGTTGAACGGGGTGCAGGGGTTCCACCCCTGGCTGGGGGCACAGCCCCCACACCTCCACTATTCTAACCATCCACTCAATTGCTATAAATGGGACATACAGCCATGTTCAATTGCTTAAGCCACAGATTTTTTGTTGTGTGCCGCGCGGAGCGCGGCACACAACAAAAAATCTAACCATATTCAAGCGCGAAGCGCTGTAAACAAGGAACAACATGAGCCGACTGGATGGAAAAGTAGCACTAATTACAGGGGTGGGTTCTGGCATTGGTAGGGCAGCCGCTCAATTGTTTTGTCAACAGGGTGCCATTGTGTTTGGGGGCGATCGCAATCAAGCAGCGGGTGAAGCATTAGCCGCAGACCTGCAAGCCGCAGGATATGCGTTCTATTTTGGTCACGCCGATCTTTCGACCGAGGCAGGCTGTATTGCCCTGGTAACGCAGTGTTATCAGACCTGCGGACGGATCGATATTCTTTATAACAACGCAGGTATTTCAGTCGTGACTCCGTTTACATCAACGGATGCGGCAACGATCGAACAGATTCTGGCGGTTAACTTTTTGTCGGTATTTTACCTGTGTCAACAGGTGATTCCTATCATGCTGCAACAAGGCAGTGGCACGATCATCAATACCGCATCCGAATTGGCGATCGTGGCACAACCGTTGTATAGCGCTTACTGCGCCAGCAAAGGAGCCGTGCTCTCATTTACGCGATCGCTGGCACTGGAATATGCCCAATCCAACATTCGCATCAATGCCCTGTGTCCGGGCCCGATCGATACACCCATGTTGCAAATGGAATTTGATGTAGATCCCGATCCAGTCCAAGCCAGAGAATTGGGAATTGCGACGATGCCGATCGGACGGCTGGGGAAAGCAGATGAAATCGCCCAGGTTGCCCTGTTTTTAGCCAGTGATGCACCTGCGTTGATGCAGGGCTCAGCCATTGTCGTGGATGGGGCAAAAACGATTCTCTAATCACATCCGGGGGCGTTGTCGCTTCATAGTTGATTGGTCGCGTCAGAAAGGCGAGCCAATACCGCGATCGCAACAAAACCACCGATCAATCATTCAAATTAGTCGGATGCCAGGGTTATGCGTCAGTAGGAAATAGTAAGGATATGTACCGATTCCGACCGGCACTGCCGACCGAATGAGTGTGGCTGAGTTTCAATGACACAACGCTGATGTTTTGATTTCAGCAGGTCAGACGATGACTCTTGGCGACCGAGTTCAGTATCCTAGAAGTTCTAGACTACCTGACCTGAGCACAAAATTGCTCTTCCAATTATATCCTGCATTACTTTTATGGCTGTTACGCCCTGGAATCGTCGCCACGTTATTTCGTTGACTGACTTCACTCCTGAAGAATATGACACCGTTTTGCAAACTGCTGCCAGTTTTGGAGAAGTTTTATCCCGACGAACCAAAAAAGTGCCAGCCCTGCAAGGCCAGGTGATTGCCAACCTGTTTTTTGAACCCTCTACTCGCACCCGCAGTAGTTTTGAACTCGCCGCAAAGCGGCTTTCAGCAGATACTTTAAACTTTGCGCCGGGTACCTCTTCGATGACGAAGGGAGAGACGATTTTAGATACGGCAAAAACCTACCTGGCAATGGGCACCGACATGATGGTGATCCGCCATCGCGAAGCAGGGGTGCCCCAGGCGATCGCCAATGAGATGGATCGACTGGAAACCAGAGTCGGGGTCTTGAATGCAGGCGATGGTTTGCATGAGCATCCTTCCCAAGCCTTGCTCGACCTGTTTACCATTTGTTCCTTAATCGATCCCGACTATCCCCGCTTGGAATTGCTCAAAGATAAAAAGATTGTGATTGTGGGGGATATCTTACATTCACGGGTGGCTCGCTCGAATATTTGGAGCCTGACTGCCAGTGGTGCCAGCGTGCATCTAGCGGGACCCCCCACGTTATTGCCGAAATTATTTGCAGACTTTGTTAGCCCCAGAGGAAACGAAACCCGAATCACGGATCAGAGCAACCGGATCATGGCACATGGTCAAGCGGCGGAGCCAGACCCGATCTGCCATCCGTCCAGGAACCTCTTCCTGCATTGGCAATTGGAACCAGCGCTGCAAGATGCCGACTTTGTCATGACACTGCGATTGCAAAAGGAACGGATGACGCAGCATTTGCTTCCTAGCTTGCGTGAATATCATCGTTATTTTGGTATCACCAGCGATCGCCTCAAACTGTGTAAACCGGACGTACGAGTCTTGCATCCGGGGCCGGTCAATCGCGGCGTCGAAATCAGTTCTGAACTGATGGATGATCCTAAATTCAGCCTGATTTCTCAACAAGTTACCAGCGGGGTGGCGGTGCGGATGGCATTGCTCTATCTCATGGGCAGTGGAAAATTTTAAGCCACGCAAATGGAAACACATCCGGCACAATAAAGGTAGCGTTTACAAAAGCTGTAATGACCGCGATCGCCTCTTCCTTTTCTAGCCCAACCTCAACCGCAGACCATTTCAGTATCACCTTTGCACCCTTATCGCTGGATGAAGTCTATGCCCTGGCAGATAATGCTGCCAATGGTGCAATCGTGGTCATGAGTGGTATGGTGCGCAATAGCACCGATGGTCAAGCCGTTGTAGCACTGGAATACCAGGCTTATGAACCGATGGCGATCGCCATATTCAAACAAATTGCCGCAGACATTCATCAAACCTGGTCGGATGCCACCCATGTGGTGATTCACCATCGCATCGGACGACTCAAAGTTGGAGAGATCAGCGTTTTGGTTGCTGTCGGCTGTCCCCATCGCACAGAAGCATTTGCTGCCTGTCAATATGCGATCGATACGCTCAAGCACAATGCCCCAATTTGGAAAAAAGAACACTGGGCAGATGGTTCGAGTAGTTGGGTCAGCATTGGTGCCTGTGAACAAACAGGAGAGGGATGTTAAAACCGTTGATTGCTAATGAACAATCTTGAGGACGGGAGGTATGCGATCGCCCCAGGGTGCAGCAGCTTCAAAGGCAGCAGATGCTTTCAGGACGAGTGGATCATCTAAGTGACGCCCTGTAATTTGCAGTCCAACAGGTAATCCGTCATTGGTCCATCCGGCGGGAATGCTGGCGGCGGGCTGTCCCGTCAAGTTCATGGGAAAGGTGAAGCAGAGCCAATCGGTACGCCGTACCCGTTTTTCATCAATGCGATCGGGACCAACCGGAATTCCAACTGGAAAGGGGGGAACGCTGAGGGTAGGCGTCAGCAACAGATCGTATTGCCGCATAAATTTCCACATTTTGTTGCAAACCGCTTTACGAATCATATTGGCATTAGTAAAGTCTTCGGCTGTCCAGGGTTTGGAAAGGAAATCGCGTAGATAAGGAGTCATCTGATTGCCCAATTGGCCTGCCATTGCACGCATTCCCACCAGGTCACTTTCCATTGCAATAATGGCGGCGAACGCATCCGCCGGATCTTCCCAGCCCGGATGGGCTTCTTCAACGATGCAGCCCAAATCTTGCTCAAACACCCGAACGGCTTGTTCGACAATGTGGCGTACTTGCGGATCAACGGCAGCGTATCCCCAATTTGGACT
Source organism: Calyptranema fuscum S582 (assembly GCF_055793305.1). NCBI lineage: Bacteria > Bacillati > Cyanobacteriota > Cyanophyceae > Oculatellales > Oculatellaceae > Calyptranema > Calyptranema fuscum. Next base: position 26,480 of record NZ_JBSLYH010000054.1, on the reverse strand, counting down.
GTAGGCAATTTTCAAGCCTTTAATCTCTCCCTTCAAGGTTTCCATCCAGTCAAAGTTGGCGGGGGGAAGGGTGTGGCGATCGCGGTCATCGGGGCCAGCAATCACTGACAGCATCAGGGCACTATCGGCAACGGTGCGGCTGACGGGGCCAATATGCTCGATCGACTCCCAGCTTGAAACCCCTGGATACCGTTCGTCCCGGCAACCCGGATAGGCAGGAACGCGACCCATTGACGCTTTGATGCCATAGACCCCACAAAAGCTGGCCGGAATGCGGATGGAACCACCCCCATCGCTGGCGATCGCAAAAGGACACATGCCAGTGGCTACAGCAACCGTTGAGCCACCGCTAGACCCGCCAGGCGTTTTGTCCAAATCCCAGGGATTGCGGGTGGGTCCAAAAACTGAATTATCGGTGACGGCAACATAGCCAAATTCAGGCACGTTGGTTTTGCCTAAGATAATCGCGCCTGCTGCTTTGAGCCGTTCCACAACAACATCATCTTCATCGGGAATAAAGTGTTCATAGGCTTTAGAACCGGAGACGGTACGAATTCCTTTCGTGCAAACCAGATCTTTAATCGCCACGGGAACGCCTGCCAATTCACCCACCGGATTGCCTGCCATGATGTCTGCTTCAATCTGCTTTGCTGCTTGCCGTGCCAGATCAGGGGTTGGAGTGCAAAAGGCGTTGAGCATGGGGTCAAGTTTTTCCATGCGATCGAGTGCTGCATCCACCACTTCAACGGCAGACAGTTGTTTAGCACGAATCAGTTTTGCAAGGGTAACGGCATCTATCTGGCAAATTTCATCAGCAGACATGACAAACCTCTCTGCGATCGCAGGTTTTAAAGGGGAGTAGGGTGTGGGGTGTGGGGTGTGGGGTGTGGGGTGTGGGGTGTGGGGTGTGTGGGTTGAATCTAGACCCCTAGATGTTGGTGGATTAGGTCGTTATCAAAACTCAATTGGTGAACACTGAGATAATCGACCAGTTCGCCTTTGACCATGATGTGAACGTGCTGAGCGATCGCCTGCACGACTTCCAGGTTTTGCTCAACGAGGATAATGGTCGTGCCCATCACCTGATTAATTTCTTTCAGCTTCTCGACAATTTCTAAGACAATATTGGGCTGAATGCCATCGGACGGTTCGTCTAACAGCAGAACTTTGGGACGCGCAACTAAGGCTCTGGCGATCGCTAACTGTTGCTGCTGTCCTCCAGAAAGACTGTCGCCTCGCTGGTTCAGTTTGGCTGCCAGCATGGGAAACAAATCCAGTAACCATTCGATATTGTTTTCGGTGGACTGGATGCGCTTGTATTGCCCTGACACAATGTTTTCTCGGACAGATAGGGAAGCAAAAATTTCGCGCCCTTGAGGGACATAACCAATTCCGCGTTTAACCCGCTCATAGGGGGGTAGGGGAGTCAGGTCGCGATCGTTAAGATGCACGTGCCCTGATGTGATGGGTAATAAACCGACGATCGTTTTCAGCAGCGTTGTTTTCCCAGAACCGTTGCGTCCTAGAACTGCCAAAATCTCTCCATCGCCAACCGTTAGGGAGACTCCATTGAGCACAGGAGCCATGCGATAACCGGAGTGAATCTGCGTCAGTTTAAGCATGAGCCTTTCCCAAATAGACCGATCGCACCCGCTCATCTTGTTGAATCGTGTCCATACTACCCTGGGTAAACACCTGCCCCTGAACCAACACGGTGACATCCGCTCCTAACTGCCGCACAAATTCCATGTCATGTTCCACCACAATGACGGTCGATCGCTGCGAAAGCTGTTGCACTAACGCAACGGTTTTCAAGGTTTCTCCCCGGCTCATGCCTCCGGTGGGTTCGTCGAGCAGCAAAAGTCGGGGATGGGTAACGGCGGCCATCCCGATTTCGAGCCACTGCTTTTCGCCATGGGAGAGGGTGGATGCAGGGGTGTTGAGGCGATCGCGCAATCCGATAATCTCCACGATCTCTGCCATTTGCAGTTGCCGTTGTTTCATATCAGAGGTGTGAACTGCCACTGCCAGCCAGAGGTTTTCGTAGACCGTTAATTCCTGATACACATTGGGAACTTGTAGTTTGATGCTGATGCCTCGTTGCGCCCGTTCATGAGGCATGAGAGCGGTGATATTGTTGCCCTCATAACGAATCTGTCCACTGGTGGGAGTGAGCCGTCCAGTCAACAAATTAAACACGGTTGATTTGCCTGCTCCGTTGGGACCAATGATGCAGTAGGCTTGACCCCCCTTAAATTGCAGATCGATGCCATCCACGGCCCAAAAGTTACCAAATTGCCGTTTGAGTCCGTACAGTTCCAGAATGGGTTGGTCTGGGAAGGGGGAGAGTGGGGAGGTGGGGGAGGTGGGGAGTGAGGAAGTAGACGGGTGGGGGAGTGAGAAGTGAGGGGTAGTGGGAATCACGCGATTCCAGAGGGATTCGAGGGCAGGGGCGAATCCTTCGGGCAAACCCAGCACAATCACCACCAAAATGATGCCTAGAATGAGCGGCGTTGCCTGCTGCGCAACGGTGCCCAAATAGTTGGATAACGCCTGGATCAGGGCGGCTCCCAGAAATGCACCCCAGAGTTTGCTGCGTCCGCCGACAATCACCCAGATGGCTACCAGCGTTGATTGATTGATGCTAAACACGGTGGGACCAATCGTGTTACCCCAGCAGGTGTGTAAAACTCCCGCCAAGCCTGCGATCGCCCCTCCAATGCAAAAACCAATTAGCTTGATGGCGCGAACATCGTAGCCCAGTAGCTCAGTCCGTTCTTCATTGACGCGAACGGCATTAAACACCCAACCAAACTGGCCGCGACGCACCCATTGCAAACCCAGCAAAACCCCAGCCGAAACGAGAATGACCAGCCAGTAGAATCCAGCGACATCTAAGTCCAACACAGTCGGAACTCGCTGCATCCCGTTAAAGCCACCCAGTGCTGCCTGTCCGATTTTGTATTGTTCGCCAGAGGTGGTAAGAAACAGGTTGTAGCAAATCAGGGTCGTTGCCAGCGTAATAATCGCAACGGATAAACTGCTGACCCGTCCATAGAACATAAAGTAGCCCAGGATCGCAGCCGCGAGGGTGGCGATCGCGACTCCCAGCACCAACCCAATCACCGTTGAACCGGGGAAATCCAGATTTTGGCTGACAACGCCGTAGGCATAGCCCCCTAATCCAAAAAAGACGGTTTGCCCAAAGCTAAAGATACCGCCGACTCCCCAAACAAAGGTGAGGCTGAGGGCCAGCAACCCCGAAATAAACCAGTAGGTTGAGTTCACCAGTGTGAACAGATCCACTGCTAACGGTAAGAGCAGCAGTAGCCCTAAGAGCAGCAAACCGGGAAGCGCGTGAAGCAGTTGACGGGAATGGGGCAGTTTGAAGGGAATCATAGCGATCGCCTCCAGGATCCAGAAATTCCGTTGGGAAAGAGCCGTAATATCACGACTGAGCAAACCAGTAGTGCCACCTGTCCCAAAACGGGAGTCGTGATCAGGGCAACCACGCTTTCCACAATGCCTAACGCCGCTGCCGAGGTCGCTGTCCCTAGAAGGATGGCAGGCCCTCCTGTAATCGAGGTCATAAATGCCCGCGCCATAAACAGCCCAGACATCGATGGTGTAACCGTCGTAAAGGGAGCCAGAATTGCTCCGGCGATGCCTGCCAGGGCAGAACCAAACACAAATGTCCACATATTGGTGCGGGCAGCGTTAATGCCGACCGCCGCCGCCATACTCGGATTCAGGGTGGCGGCCCTGGCCTCTAACCCGTAACGGGTGCGAGTCAAGACAAGGTAGGTGAACACGCTGAGGAGGAGGGCCAGCCCAATCATCAATACCCGATACAGGGCGATCGTTCCTTCTCCAATTGAAATGCTGCCAAACGGCATGGGAATGCTGCGCGTATCAGAGCTAAACAAAATGCGAGCCACCTGAATCAGGAACATGCTGATGCCAGCGGTCGCCAGCAGGGTATCAATCACCCGTCCATACAACCAGCGAATCACCAGTCGCTCAATCACCCAGCCCACTAATCCAGCCATCACTGGAGCCGCTAGCATTGCCAGCAAGAGCGGCAGACCTTGTTGCGTTAACACCAGCACGGTATAGGCACCGACCATGACCAACTCACCATGCGCTAGGTTGATCACCCCCATCATGCCCACTGTCACTGCAATGCCTAACGACACGATAACCAGGAGGGCAATTCCTGTCAGGGCATTTAATGACAGCAAAATCAGTTGATCTGCATCCACAACGTCATATCCAGAGATTAGCTAAATTGAGGGGTAAATTGCTCGAAGGTGTCGGGTTTGCCGATCAAATCACAGCGTCCTTGGTCGTCTGTGGCACGAATATCCGGGAACGGACCTGCTACCTTCTCAAACCGTTGGTTTTTGCTGGCTTGCAGAACGTAAACCGTGTGGTTGGTGTGGTGGGTTTTGTCGTAGGACACCGCCCCTTGAGGCCCGTTGTACACCATGCCGTCTTCCAAAATTTTGGTGACGGCTTCGCGTTCGGTCGTTCCTGCCTGTTGAACCGCTTGCGCCCACATCATGGGCACGACGTAACAGTCAAATCCCAACTCAAACAGATATTTGTCAGTGCCGTAGCGATCGCCAAAGCTCTTGACAAATCCCTTCATGCTCTCTGAGGGGTCATCCTGGAAGTAAGAACGAGAGGCATACACACCCGCTTTATCCAGCCGTTCGGAGCCATCGTTCTCATAGGCCATCGATAACGTCGGTGAGATCACCGGAATCTTTTCCTTCATGCCGGATGATGTCCACTGTCCGTAGAAGCCATCGTGAGTATCGCCCACCAAAATTGACATCACCACATCGGGTTTGGCCTGCTGAATCTTGGTAATGGTCGTGCTAAAGTCTGACACATCAAGGGGGAAGTACTCTTCGGCGATCACCTCCATGCCATATTTTGAGCCGTAGAACTTTGTCCACGCTGCTGAAAGCTGACCGTAGTTGTAATCTGCCCCAATGGTATAGACGGTTTTTGCATTCAGGGTTTTTGCTGCGAAGTCCATCAGTTTATCCAACTGTCCTGAAGGCGTTACACCACCGCAAAAGGTATATTTGTCACAAACGCCTCCCTCATATTGAGTGGGGTAAAAGTACAGCGTTTTGTACTTACCCACGATGGGTCGCACAGCCTCACGCGCCGCACTGGTGAGACAGCCCATGAGCACATCGACCTTATCCTGCAAAATCAACTGCTGTGCCAGTTGGGCCGCTTTCTGCACATCGGATTGAGCATCGTACAGCTTCGACTCAACTTTGCGCCCCAATATCCCACCCGCTGCATTAATCTCGTCGATCGCCATTTGATGGCAGGCAATTTGTCCCGCTCCCAAACTACTCAAGGGGCCCGTCTGGTCATAAATTGCTCCCACGATGATGGGTTTGTCTGATGAGGGCGAAGCAGGGGCGCTTGCATCCGTTTGAGAAGCAGTGGTGCACCCTTTCAACAAAAACGAACTGCCAAACGCGGCTGAACCATAGAGCAAAAACTTACGTCGATCTAATTTCCACGACATCCCCAAAAGCCTCCATCCCAAACAACATCAGTTCGATCGCCCGTTTATCGAATTCCCGTCAAACAGGTTGGAAGGATTATCAGCGATCGCTCCCTGGTTGTCGATACAGGTGAATTCCCCTCATGGAGATCTTGAAATTCCAGATAAATTCCGGTTTGTTCCGGGTAAATGTATCGCCGTATACGTAGAAGCAATAACGCTTCTATAACAATGTGAGCCACAGGCGATCTGTAATGGGACGGATGGACATTCAAGCTGCACTGGATTTAGCAGACGAGTTAGTGCTGGGAAAGACAGGTGAGCATCTCAGCGATTTGCAGCGAGAAATTTTAAGAGCCTCCTGGTCGTGGGAACACCAGAGCTATGACCAAATTGCAGCAACCTACGGCTATTCCGCCAATTACCTGAAAAAGCACGTCGGCCCCGAATTATGGAAATTGCTATCTGATGTTTTACAAGAAAAAGTTAGCAAAACGAATGCTCGCTCTGCGTTTGAACGTCGCTTAAAACGACACGCTGTACCCACAGTTAATGCACCTGAACGGCAACGGGAAGCCGTCGGAGTGTTACAGAGTTGTTATTCCCAGGAAATCATCAGCTTCACTCCCGATTTCCCTCGTCCCCTGTTGTCTCCTCAAATCGATTGGGGAGAAGCGATCGCCCTGGATGCATTCTATGGTCGCCAACAAGAACTGCACCTGCTTGAACAGTGGATCACGAGCGATCGCTGCCGTTTAGTAGGCGTTTTTGGAGTGGGTGGCATCGGCAAAACATCGTTGTCTGCCAGTCTGACCCAAAAGATTGCAAATACTATCCCTGCGCACTCTCAGCCCTTTGAATATGTGATCTGGCGATCGCTTCGCAATGCCCCATTACTAAATTTCCTGCTCACTGATCTGATTCAAGTCTTGTCTAATCGAGAAGACGTTTGCATTCCTTCAACGGTTGAAGAACAGATTACTCAACTCATCAGCTATTTGCGAAACCATCGCTGTTTGTTAGTTCTGGATAATGGTGAGACGATTTTGCAAGGTGGCAATTGCTCTGGACGGTATCGGTTGGGATATGAAAATTATGCAGATCTGTTCAAAAGTATCGGTGAAACGCTGCATCAAAGTTGTTTGCTGTTGACCAGTCGAGAAAAGCCGAATGAAATTGCCTGGTTAGAAGGGGAAACCTTACCTGTGCGATCGCTTTCCTTACAGGGATTACAGGTGGCAGAGGGGCAACAATTATTTCAGCTAAAACTGGCCTATTCGACCCATGAAAGTGCAGCACTCGTTCAACAATATGGTGGCAACCCACTCGTCCTAAAAATTGTCGCAACCACGATTCAAGAAGTATTTGATGGTGATATTGCTGCCTTTTTAAGTCAAGGGATTTCTATTTTTGATGGTGTTGGCGAATTGTTAGATCAACAGTTCGATCGCCTTTCGGTACTTGAGCAAGCGATCTTATTTTGGCTGGCGATCGCCTGTGAACCAATTTCTCTAGAAACCATTCACAGCGATGTGTGTCCCCCCGTTTCACAGCGGCAGGTCCTAGAAGCCCTTCGATCGTTAGGGCGGCGATCTCTGATTGAGAAAGCAAAGCCAACCCCGCTTGAAAAGAGTACGGCACTGTTCACCCTGCAACCCGTCATTACTGAATATTTAATCGATCGCTTAATTGAACACGTTGTTGCCCAACTGAGTGCTGATATCAACCGTTCCAGTGAGCCTGTTTTACTCAACACCCACGCTCTGATCAAGGCACAGTCCAAAGATTACATTCGAGAAACCCAAACTCGCCTGATCCTCAAACCCCTTGCCGAGCGAGTATTAGCAACCTGGAGAAGCAAAGATGCGATCGCCCATTTATCAAAGCAATTGTTGGAACACTGGCGATCGCAACCCGGATTTGCAGTGGGGTATGGAGCCGGAAATTTACTCAACCTGTTGCATTACTTAGACATTGACCTCCAGGGGTATGACTTTTCTCATCTCCCCGTCTGGCAAGCCTATTTAGAAGGGGTGAATCTGCAACACACCAGCTTTGCTAACGCCGATTTATCAAAATCTGTGTTGGCGGAAACCCTCTCTAAAACCCTCAGTGTTTGTTTTAGCCCCGATGGAAAGCAATTTGTCACCGCAACCTCTAGCGGAGAAATCAATCTTTGGCGCACCACCGATGGTGAAAAACTGTTGACCTGCCAGGGGCATCAGGGATGGGTGCATTCCGTTGTGTTCAGCCCGGATGGTCGCTGGTTAGCCAGTGGCAGTGAAGATGAAACGGTACGCCTTTGGGATGCCTCTACGGGGCAATGTTTACGAACACTACACCTCGGTATTTGGATTTGGTCAGTTGCCTTCAGCCCAGATGGGACAACAGTCGCCAGCGGGAGCAACGATCATCTCGTTCGTTTGTGGGATGCTCACACCGGAGACTGTTTAACAGAACTACACGGACATTACGGATGGGTGCGATCGGTTACCTTTAGCCCTGATGGTCGCTTACTCGCCAGTGGGAGCCACGACCAGACCATTCGCATTTGGGATATTTCAACTGGGCAATGCCTGCAAGTATTTAATGGGCACACAGACTGTATTCAATCCATTAGCTTTAGCCCGAATGGCCAATTGCTTGCCAGTGCCAGTAATGACCAGCTTGTAAATGTGTGGGATATCAGAACAGGAATTTGTCTACGCACCCTTAAAGGACACTCAAACTGGGTGCAGTCTGTCTCATTTAGCCCTGATGGAACCTGTTTAGCCAGTAGCAGCAACGACCAATCCATTCGCATTTGGGATATGGAGCAAGGTTCCTGTCTGCAAGTATTGCAGGGGCAAATGAAGGATATCTGGTCGATTGCCTTTAGTCCCGATGGGTCTATCTTAGTCAGTGGTAGCAGCGATGAAACTGTAAAACTGTGGGATGTGCAAACCGGATTGTGCTTAAGGACGGTAAGAGGCCACTCAAATTTAGTGCGATCGGTCGCCTTTAGTTCCAACGGTCAATTACTCGCCAATGGGGGTGACGATCAACTGGTGCGAATTTGGGATGTGTCATCGGGACGGTGTATCAAAACCCTCAAAGGGCACAGCAACGGCATTTGGTCGGTTGCCTTTAATCCGGTTTATCACGATTGGTTAGCCAGTGGCAGCAATGATCACACCATTCGTCTGTGGAATATTCAAACTGGGGAATGTGTTAGAACCTTTCAGGGACACACCAGCTGGGTGCGATCGCTCACCTTCAGCCCTGATGGTAAAACAATCGTCAGTGGCAGCACAGACCAAACCGTTAAACTGTGGAACATCTTTACAGGTGAATGTTTGAGAACCCTAAAAGAACATACAAACTGGGTTCGGGCAGTCGCGTTTAGCCCTGACGGTAACACGATCGCCAGTGGCAGTGATGACCACACCATTCGTCTTTGGGATGCTCATACCGGAGACTGCAAAACAGTTCTCAAAGGGCATACAGAAGGCATTTGGACAATTGCCTTTCACCCCAGTCAACCCCTTCTTGCCAGTGGTAGCGATGACCACACCGTTTCTCTCTGGTGTCTTTGCAGCAACACACGACACCATCGTCTGAACGGACACGGGGATTGGGTGCGATCGCTGTCCTTTCATCCAACCGGGAGATACTTAGCTACTGCCAGTGACGATCGCACCATTAAACTCTGGAATGTTGAAACAGGAAATTGTCTAAACACACTGTACGACCACAAAGGCGGTGTTTGGAGCGTTGCATTCAGCCCAACCCAACCTCTACTTGCCAGCGGCAGTGAAGATGAAACGATTAAGCTTTGGCAAATTGAGAGTGGAGAACGATGCACTACCTTAAAAGTTGAACGGCTCTATGCGGGCATGAACATTACAGACATCATGGGTGTCACAACTACCCAAAAAGCAACATTGCGATCGCTAGGGGCAATTGAGTATTAAAACTAGACGATGCGTTAGGTTTGGCCCGTAACCCAACACTCTTTTAGGGAAGAAAGAACACTGGGAGGATGGCTCGTCTACTTGGGTGCGTAATGGGGCGTGTGAGCAGCCAGGGCAGGTTTGAAAAATAATCTTAGATGTGTCGTTTAGATTATGGCAAAACCTGCCCCTACGAGCGATCGCCGTTTTTGTTGTAGTTTGGTTGTAGGCGATCGCTTTCAACTGCTTCGCCACAACCATCCATAGGAGTGTGTTCTGCAAACTATGATCAGTGGCATCTTTGAGCATTGTATTGGTTCTCAGCAAGAGCAGCAGACGCTTCGATACTGGGCAGAGTTGGGGTATCGGGAGATTGAGCGAGGGCAGTTGTCGGCGGAAGCGGCTCATGCGCTCTATGGTCATGCCTCTGAGCTGACATCAATCCGTTTGCAAAATGGCAGCTCAGCGGATCATGGTCTGGTTCGCGTCATGGTTTGGGAGCAGCCGCGTAACGAAGGGCTGCAAAAATCACACCCGTTTGTGATTGGTAGTCGCTGGTTTGCTTCGTTGGTGCAGGATATTTATGCCGTTGCGGATGCCTTTAATGATGACAAGGTCAATGGTGGCGATTGGGTTGTGACAGAACCCATTCGTGGGATTGAATTTGTTGGTCAACCGGGCACTAACTTCTATGAACGATTTACGGGTGTGCGCGAATTTTTTGTTCTTGGCTCCGAAACGCGGCAGGCTTTCTTTCAACGCTACAACTATACTCGTCCCGGTTATGGGGTAATTGATCCGGCGTCTCCTCTGGGTGTTAGTGAGGGCACTCACTCCAGTATTGTCACAGCGGATCATGATACTGCTGAGTTTTACATTGATGCCTTTGGATTAGTGCCTGCTAACAATACTCGGAAGCGATCGGGTTATAAAAATCCCGCCACTCGGCAGATTCTCATGTTAGACGAGGGAGAGGAGTTTCTTTTATCTTCATTCATGTCACCCAAAACGGATGTCGGTGTTTTACAAGTCTACACGCCGCTATATTCGACGCCTGATAAGCTTGAGTTTGCTCAACCTGGAGTGTTGGGGATGTGTCTTTTCACCTATCAGGTTGATGATATTCAGGAGTTTCGCGATCGCGTCAGTCGTAGTAATGCGCGATCCGTGACGCCCATTTTATCGAATGAGTTTAATGAGCGCTCGTTTCGTTTCATTGCACCAGACGAAATGACTTGGGTGATTGTTGGGCAAGAAGCATGATGATCGTTGTTTAAACCACGCTCTAGCTATGACTACAGAATCAGCCAATACATTAGCAGTTGCTCGGCAAGCGTTTGCCCAGTTTGAACATGGACTGGCAACTGGAGAATGGCAAGTGTTCTTTGATATGCTTACTGACGATTTTTCGTTTTGGTTTCCGCTGGGTCAGTTTCGGGGATTGAATGTTGGAAAAGCACGTGCGATCGAGTTTTTTAACTATGTTTCTGAGGTTTATAGCGAGGGGTTAACGTTGACGCTCGATCGGATTACCAGCAACGAAACAACGGTTGTTTTTGAGTTTCGTGATGAAGGGCTGATGTGGGGAAAACCTTACAAAAATCGAGTCGCGGTTTCGTTTGATGTGCGGGGCGATAAGATTTGTGGATATCGTGAGTATTTAGGCAGCGATGGGCAATCGAATTAATTAGCAATTCATGAGCAATTGAGAACAGATTTAACGTGAATTCGATAGCGCCATTTCAGCCGCCCGACGGGCGGCTGAAATGGCGCAAAATGGTGCCCCACGCGGAGCATGGGGCACCATTTTGCGCCTTGGTTGAACTCACGTTGGATTAACTCTCTTCGGGTTGGGGCAAGGGAAACGTTTCTCCTGCTAAATAAGCATCAAAATTCTTTTGAAAATACAGCCAGGAGGTTGCATCTTCTCCATCCAAGTAGGATGGAGGGGCTTTTTTATAGAGAGGGACGCGAGTATTAATCTCATCCTTCAGTAGTTGCGGCAATTCGTCGAACCCGTTGACTTTGCCACCAGAGGCACTGTAGACGAGTTGACCGGGGCGATCGCCCATTTTCATCCAGGGCACCCACGGTCCGATCCGATCCCAATAAAGCTGTAATTGCGACACAGATAGAACTTCGGGATTTAAGAGTTCTTCCGTCGGAACGGTGAGTTTAAATAGCTCGGCAGCTTGATAGGTGGGATTGGGGCTGTAATCGGCAAATTTGGGCTCTGTGGCGAGCGGATTGGGGTAAGCCATAAAGATGTCAAACACAAAGGTTGTATTCTCTCTATGCACACGGGCCGGAAATTTGCCCTTGAAGTGACCCTGGACGGGATTATTGGCAACATGCATCACGGTGAGTAATTCGCCAGTCCAGGGGTTTTCCCACTGGCGCAAAATCTCACCCGTTTCTGGATGCAGGTAGTATGTCAATTCCCGAGAGGTAAAATCCCACTTCCCCTCTTCCACAGGAATACATCGGCTGACACTGACACCCACCATCTGAAACAGGCAGTTTCGCTTCTCGCCGGGAATAAATGCGTAAATGGCACCTGACCAGGTTAAGAAGCTGGATTCGTTGGGATCGAGGGATGAGCGTGTCTTGACCCAGTGCTGAGCCTCAAAGTCTTGTTCAGTAGCCATAACAGGTTCCTCAATATTTCACTAAACTGAACGCTTGAATGCCGGCGATCGCCTCAAATATTGTCCCTGGGGTGAACCGACGATTTGGCCGCGATCGTAAATTAAATTGCCGCGCAGGAAGGTCTGCTGGACCTGTCCGGTTAACTCCATGCTTTCAAAGGGGGTATAGCCCTGCTGAGAGAGGGATTCAGCCGCACGCACCACAAAGCTCTAATTAGGGTCGAGCAGCACCAGGTCGGCGTCATACCCGACGGCAATATCGCCTTTTTGGGGTAGACCAAACCGTTGAGCCGGATTCCAGCACAAAAGCCTTGCCATGTGATTGTAAGACATGCCCCGTTTGCTGCCCTCGCTGACCACGCCGGAGAGCAAATATTCCGTTCCACCAAAGCCAGCTTTCGCCAACCAGATATTGTCTGGATCCTGGAGGCTGGTCTTCTGCTCGGCTGAACAGCAGGCGTGATCGCTGACAATCCGATCGATTTGATTCTGCAATACGGCGTTCCATAAAAACTCAACGTCGGCTCGGGGACGAATTGGGGGATTTACCTTGGCTCATTTGCCGGTGGGCGTTTCCACATCTAACAGGAGATGGCGTATGGTAACTTCGCGCCTGAAGTTGATGTGGGGAAAGGTCGTTTGCATCATCAAAGCCGCTTCGACTGCCTTACGGGAACTGAGGTGGAGCAGGTTGATGTTGGCACAGTTCGTTTCGTGCGCCAGGTAGGAAGCAATGCAGATGGCTAGTCCTTCTGAATGGGGAGGACGGGCGGCGCTGTAAGCATTCAGGCCGGTCAGCGTGGCGTCTTGCTGCACGATTTTGGTGTAAGCATTGAGAATATCGGCGATTTCACAGTGCAGGCTGAGACTGATCGAGTCTTGCAGGGCGGGATAGCGTTCTCTGAGCTGAGATAGACCCCGCATGATGAACTCGAAATGGGCAAAGTCGTAGCGATCGCCCTCATTGATCATCAGAAATAAATTCTGTTGATTGAAAAGACCATGCAGCCCGTAGCCCCCGTAGAACATAAAGATTTTGAATGAGGCGACCCCATGTTCCTCAAACAGCCACTCTATTTCATCAATATGCTGAGGGGCGATCGGCAATTGGGACAACACACAACTTCTAAGGCTGATCGGCTACAGTGATTGCTTAGGAGCATTTTCCTTTAATAGTCTGCTGGATCGCTACCTCCGCAGCGCCGACCTCCGCAGCGCCGATCTCGATCAGACAAATTTCGAAGACGTTCGTTGGGATGCTGAGACCCGCTGGGAGAATGCTTACAATCTGCATAGGTTGCTTAATGTGCCAGACGACCTGAGCCAACATCCGACCTTTGCAGTCGCCGTTCATCTCAGCGAGGGCACGGCTCTGGCACAGCAGGGAGAAATTGAGGCGGCGATCCAAGCTTATGAAGCAGCCCAGCAGCGCAACCCCAATCTGGCAGTCGATGCAGCTCACTGGCAACACTTATGCTGGTTTGGCTGTTTGCACAACCATGCCGAGCCAGTGCTGTTTGCTGGAGAAAGAGCCGTTGAACTACTTGGAGATGAGCCAGAAACGTCGTGTTTGGAAGCCAGAGGCATGGCACGGGCACTCACTCAAGATCTAGCGGGTGCTCTGGAGGATCTGCAAGCTGCCCAAAACAGCGATCGCTACTTTTATACAGTCATTTCTGAGCAAAACCGATCGGATGAGGAAGCCAAAGCCCAGCGCGTTCTATGGATTGCCAGCCTGAAACACGGCGTAAACCCCTTCACTCCCGACGAACTCGCTAGCCTACGGCAGATGATATCCTGACTCCGCCAATCTCCCGAATCTGTAGCGATCGCGTTTCGACCCAACAGGCGGCGTTAGGGTTTGCGGTTAAGGGTAAGGCGATCGCATTTATGACGCAGCACACCGAGAGGCAATGCGAGCAAACCAGATGAGCCAAACAATGGGCTATTACTGGGGGCAGCACGATGCCGCAGAGATCCTGGCAGCATTGGCAACCGATCAGGCATCAGCACATCCCTCTTACTAAGAGAGCAGCGGCTCTGCCACTGCTCTCTTAGTAAGAATTGAATTTTATTAAATCCCCAATCCTCAGGATGATTGAGGTAAGTTTTGGCTAGAAGCCATCAACGGAGAGGGAGGGATTCGAACCCTCGGATAGACCTAAATCCATCAACAGATTAGCAATCTGCCGCTTTCGACCACTCAGCCACCTCTCCACGGTGGAAAGCTTTCCAATCATAGCAGATTGTAGCAAATATATTGCGGCTTAGAAAATTAAATCTGCCTAATTCTTGTAGCGCTGTTTCAGGTGACGGGGCACAAAAAACGGGGTGCAGGAGTTCCTGACTAAATTGGGCAGTGCTTATACCAATCTTTTATGAAGTTGCGCCAAACTAGAACCCCCTGTAGTCCCCTTTGGCAAGGGGGACGGCGACAGCCGGGGGTTGAATAAGACGCAGCTTCACATTAAATCGGTATTAGTAGCAGGATACGTTTGAACGTGAACCCAAAGGGTTCACATTCAAACTATGCCCAAAATCAGCACCGCTTTAAAGTTGCACCCGATCGGCATTGAGTAACTTTGGCTCTTTGATGGCAATGCGGGGAAGCCGATGTTTAAAGCTACACATAATTTCCCAGGAAATGGTGCCCAGCAACTCTGCCCAATCATCTGCCGAGATGGCGTCTTGCCCATCATGCCCCAATAAGGTGACAACTTCGCCGACCTGTAAATTGGGAATCGTGCTGACATCCAACATCAGTTGATCCATCGTCACAGCACCAATTTGAGGCACCCGCTGCCCCCGAATTAGAGCGGTCATTCGGTTAGAAAGGTTGCGATGAATGCCATCGGCATAGCCAATGCCCACCACAGCTAACATCAGGTCGCGATCGGCAATAAATTGATAGCCATAGCTCACCCCCGTCCCTGCCTGGATTGGCTTGACCTGAGTAATTCTGGCTTTGACCTGCATCACAGGTTTCAGTGCCACGCGATCGCGCAGATGGGGAGCCGGATGCAAACCATATAACCCCAGTCCCACCCGGACGAGATCATAATGGAGCGCTGGATCAATCAACGTTGCTGCCGTATTAGCCAGATGCAGACGCGGGGGACAAATGCCTACCGATCGCAGTTGGGCGATCGCCGCTTCAAATCGAGTCTGTTGCTGCTGCATCACCGTTGGGTCGGGATCATCTGCCGTTGCAAGATGGGAATAAACACTGGCAACGTGCAAATGGGGCAAGCGTCTGACCAGTTGAGCAAACTCCACCGCTTGCTGCCAGGGCGACCCCAACCGCGACATGCCTGTATCTAACTTCAAATGCACCGGCAGGGGCGCAGGGTTAGGCAAATTGGCTAGAGTTTCCGAAAAAATTAGCGCCTGTTTGGGGTTGCACAGCGTCGCTTGTAACTTCCATTTGGCGATCGCCCTGACCTGGTCGGGTGTATTGGTTGCCCCTAACAATAAAATCGGCGCTTTGATCCCGGCTTCTCGCAGTTCAATGCCTTCTGGAATGGTCGCCACCCCCAGCCATGTGGCTCCGTTTTGTAACGCCGTTTGTGCCACCGTCACAGCACCATGCCCATAGGCATCTGCCTTCACCACTGCCATTAGCTCAGCCGTGGGGGACAACACCTGTTTAATCTGGCGGACATTGTGCGCTAATGCGGATAAATCTATTTCTACCCAAGCTCTATCTCGCTGCAATGGCAACAGGCTTGGGCTATGCTCCCAACTTAACATGCTTGCGCTACTCCTCTGAGACTCACACCACCGTTTGGATAGCCCCATTCTACAGACTCATGCTAAAAACACTAAGATCCGATCTGAAGAGTTGAGGGTGGGTGCCCTGCGGGCACCCACCCTCAACTCTTGGGTCTGAAGCGGCTAGTTACAACGGGTTCCTGGATGCAGAGCCTTTAAAGGATATTCCACCCCGGAGTATTAGAACGAGGGCGACTCTAAAATTCATCCCTAAAATCAGCAACGCCAAAACAAAACAAGCGTTTAGAGTAAGATTTTTGGCAAGTCTAAACGAAAATCTCTCTCCAGACGAATGGGTTAAGCTCCACGGTCGTCTTAAGGTAGAAGGTATTGAAATTGTATCGTTTGCTATCTAACCTTGCTCTTGCCTGCTCACCCATGCTGTCACTCCCAACGGCTCGCCTTCGGCTCAATCCTTACAGTGTTGCGTGTATTGCTGTAATGTTGGCTTTCCTGCTAATGCTGCTGCTTGATCCAGTTGCGAAGATGAGCCAAACGCCATTTTTGTTATTTTTTGGAGCGGTGGTTGTTAGTGCGTGGCGGGGTGGCATTCGGGCAGGGCTGTTAGCGACGGGTTTGTCGGCACTGCTCAGCAATTATTATTTTGTCCATCCTGCCAATTCTTTTCTGTTCACCGTCGAAGGCAGCATCCGGTTATTGGTTTTTGTCGTCGAGTGCCTGGTGATCAGCTCTCTCTGTGGCTCTCTGCGACATACCAATCAGAAGCTTGACGACAATGTGCTAAAGCTAAAAGCCAGTGAATCATCGCTACGTAGCGCCAATCAGCGGGTTACTGAACTGTTAGATAGCATTGTGGATGGGTTTTATACGCTCGACTCAGAGTGGCGGTTTGCCTATGTCAATAGTCAAGCCAGTGAATACTTAAAGCGATCGCGCCAGGAGTTATTGAGCCAACCCATTTGGGATACATTCCCCGCATTGCAAGGCAGTCTGGTCGAACAAAACTTTCGCCGTGCGATCGCCGAACAACGCGTCATCGTGTTTGAAACATTTAGCGTAGTCAACCCAGAGCGATGTTTTGAAGTGCATGTCAATCCGATTGCAACGGGGTTAGCCGTTTACTTTCACGACATTACTCGCCGCAAATACGACGAACAAATGCGGCAACAGCAAATGCAAATGCTCGACTTTGCCAATGACAGCATTATCATTTGCAATCTAGACGACGATCGCATTACATACTGGAATCAAGGGGCAGAACGCCAGTACGGGTGGTCAAAAGCGGAAGTCTATGGTCAAAAGATCCATGAGCTTTTTCAAACCGTGTTTCCCCAACCGCTTGAAGAAATCAACCAAATTGTCTTACAGCAAGGCTACTGGGCAGGTGAACTCATTCAGTTTAAGTGGGATGGCACACCGATCACGGTCAACAGCCGCTGGACGTTGCAACACACGCCGGAAGGACGACCCGGTGCCATTCTCGAAATTAACTACGACATTACTGAGTACAAAAAAACAGAAGTCGCCCTGCGCGAAAGTGAAGAACGGTTTCGCCTGGCAGCGCGCGCCGTCGATGGCATTGTGTATGATTGGCATCCCCAAACCGGGGAGGTGTATCGATCAGAAGGATTGCATCGCTTAATTGGCTATCATCCCGATGAAGTGCCGCCGCATCAAGATTGGTGGGCACAGCAGATTCATCCCGATGACTTTGCCCGAATTCAACTGGTGATGGAAACGATTCTGGCAGAAAAGCTCGATCGTTACGAATTTGAATATCGCCTGCGCCACCGCTCAGGGCGGTGGATTACTGTGTGGGACAGGGGCTATTTGCTGCGAGATGAACAGGGGCAACCCGTTCGGGTCGTCGGTTCCACAACAGATATTAGTGCCCGTAAACGAATTGAAGAAACCTTAGAAGAAAGTGAGCGACTGTATCGAGCCATCGGCGAAACGATCGATTATGGCATTTGGGTATGTGACCCCGAAGGGCGCAACGTCTATGTCAGCGAATCTTTTTTAGATCTGGTTGGGTTGACCCAACACGAATGCGCGGCGTTTGGCTGGGGAGCAGCACTGCATCCCGATGATGCAGAACACACGATTGCGGCATGGCAAGACTGTGTGCGATCGGGTGATTTTTGGGATATGGAACATCGATTTCGTGGGGTAGATGGACGATGGCATCCAGTATTGGCAAGGGGGGTACCTGTGCGTGACGAAAAGGGCGACATTATTTGTTGGGCAGGTATCAATCTCGATATTAGTCGCCACAAGCGAATCGAAGAAGAACTACGGCAAAGTGAAGAACGCTATCGCTATTTAGTAGAATCCATTCCCCAACTGGTGTGGACTGCCAATCCTCAGGGGATCTTGTTAGATGTCAATCAACGCTGGATCAACTTTACAGGGCTAACGCTAGAGGACGTCCAACTGCAAGGGTGGGAAGTCGTCGTGTATCCAGACGATATGCCGACGTTGAGTCAGCATTGGGCGATCGCGCAAGCAGACGGATCGTATTACCAGGCAGAAGGGCGAATGCGTGCTGGTGATGGCACCTATCGCTGGCATTTACATCAAGCGATTCCCCTAAAAAATGACCAGGGGCAGGTGATCAAATGGTTTGGCACTGCTACAGATATCGAAGACCAGAAGCAACTGGAGCAACAGCGCAATTTGACGTTGCTCCAGGAACAGATCGCCCGCGAAGAAGCAGAACGGGCAAATCGCATTAAAGATGAATTTTTAGCCGTGCTGTCTCATGAATTGCGATCGCCACTGAACCCGATTTTGGGCTGGACACGGTTGTTACGCACGCGCAAATTTGATGAAGCCACAACCGATCGCGCATTAGAAACGATCGAACGCAATGCCAAGTTGCAAACCCAGTTAATCGACGATTTGTTAGATGTTTCTCGCATCTTACGCGGCAAGCTGATCTTGAATGCCGGCCCCGTTGATTTAGCTAGCATTATTGATGCGTCTATCGGCACCGTGCGACTGGCAGCCGATGCCAAAAATATTCAAATTCATACTGAAATAGATACCGAGATTGGCAAAGTGTCCGGTGACCCAGGTCGGCTTCAGCAAGTGGTCTGGAATCTCTTATCCAATGCCATTAAGTTCACCCCCGACGGCGGACAGGTATATGTGCGATTGAATGAAGCTACGGATGAGCAATTGCATCAGTGGATGCATGAATCGAATAATGGGCACACATCCACCCATTCACCGATTTATTCCTACGCTCAAATTACGGTAACGGATACGGGGAGAGGAATTAAGCCAGAATTTTTATCTCATGTATTTGAATATTTCCGGCAAGCCGATAGCACGACGACGCGTAGCTTTGGTGGATTGGGGTTGGGACTGGCGATCGCCCGTCATTTGACGGAGTTGCACGGTGGCACCATTCATGTAGACAGCCTTGGCGAAAACCAGGGAGCTACCTTTTGTGTACGACTGCCCTTGATGGCACTGGCACCCTCGACTCCCTTGCCGGTTGAACACCACCCCGATATTGACCTGACCGGATTGAGCCTGCTGGTAGTTGATGATGACGCCGATTTGCGCGAGCTGGCAGAGGTGATTTTGCAACAATATGGGGCGACGGTTTGGGTCGCTGCATCCGCTGCCGAAGCATTGCTGTTATTAGATCGTCATCGTCCCGATGCCCTGATTAGCGACATCGGTATGCCCCATATGGATGGCTATATGCTAATGCAGCAGGTGCGAAAATTGCCCGACGAACAAGGGGGCAAAATTCCGGCGATCGCCCTCACCGCCTATGCAGCGGAGTACGACCAAAAGCAAGCATTAACCGTTGGCTTTCAACAACATATTGCCAAACCCGTAGAACCGGAAACCCTGGTTAGAGCGATCGCCATCCTGACAAAACGCAACCCCAATCATCATTCCGGATGAGAGCGCGACGTTGCCGCGCTCCTATCCTCCGGTAATGCTTATGCTTCATGTGCCATCACGGGTTCAGGCGATGGCATGACGGGCACGATCGTGGTTGGGTTAGCTGTGGCGATCGCCGCTTGCACCAAGCCTTTGAACAATGGGTGAGGGGTGCTAGGATGCGACTGAAACTCTGGATGAAACTGGGTCGCAATGAAAAAAGGATGACTGGGCAGTTCTATAATTTCGACCAATCGACCATCGGGTGAGGTGCCGCTGATAACATAGCCCGACTCCAGGAATAAATTACGATAGGCATTATTAAACTCATAGCGATGGCGATGCCGTTCGTAGACCACTTCTTCCTGGTAAAGCCGTTCTGCCAGCGTATTCGGTGAAATCCGGCAAGGATATAACCCCAGACGCATCGTTCCACCCAAATCCACCACGTCTTGTTGTTCGGGCAGCAGGTTGATTACTGGATTTTGGCTGTCAGCGTCAAACTCGGCACTGTTGGCATTGTCAAGTTGAACAATATGGCGTGCCCACTCAATCACCGAGCACTGCATCCCTAAACACAGCCCCAAAAATGGGATCTGATGCTCACGTGCATAGTGAATTGCCGCAATCTTGCCATCGATACCGCGTGTGCCAAACCCACCCGGCACAATAATGCCGTTGACCCCCGCCAAAATCTTCTCTGTTGTTTCGGGGGTGAGGTCTTCAGAGTTGACCCAGCGAATATTGAGTGCGCCACCCGTGGCGATCGCCGCATGGCGTAAGGCTTCTACCACCGATAGATAGGCATCACTTAAGCGAATATATTTACCGACAATGGCAATTTCTAACGAGTGGGTGGGGCAATAGAGCCGTTCGACCAGAGTGCGCCATTGCTCTAAATCGGGCGGTCGTTGTTGCAACTGCAACAGGTCTAACACCTGATGTGCCAGCCCTTCTTTTTCTAAAATCAACGGCACTTCGTAAATGCTAGGAGCATCTTGAGCCGTGATCACACACTCAACCGGGACATCACAAAATTCTGACAACTTATCTTTAAGACCCAACGGCAGAGGGCGATCGCAGCGGCAAATCAAAATATCTGGTTGAATCCCAATCGACCGTAACTCTTTGACCGAATGCTGTGTGGGTTTGGTCTTCATTTCTCCGGCAGACGGAATCCAGGGAATCAACGTCACATGCATATAGATGACATTGCGCCGCCCCACCTCTTTACGAAACTGACGGATCGCTTCCAAAAAGGGCAACGACTCAATATCCCCTACCGTGCCGCCAATCTCAGTCAGCACCACATCGGGATTAGTATTCTTTGCCACCCGCAAAATCCGTTCTTTGATTTCGTTGGTAATATGCGGGATCACCTGCACCGTACCCCCCTGATAGTCGCCCCGACGCTCCTTATTCAGCACTGCCTGATAGATCGAACCTGTCGTCACACTATTTAGCCGTGACATCGATGTATCGGTAAAGCGTTCGTAATGCCCTAAATCCAGATCCGTTTCTGCGCCATCTTCGGTGACAAACACTTCCCCATGCTGAAACGGACTCATCGTACCGGGGTCAACGTTAATGTAGGGGTCGAGTTTGAGGATGGAAACCGAGTAATCTCTTGACTTCAGCAAGCGACCCAAACTTGCTGCCACAATACCTTTGCCGATACTCGAAACGACTCCACCCGTTACAAATATAAATTTAGTCATAAACTGCCACCTGACGCCCAGCTTGCTGCAAATACAACCCATTTATTGTGGCATAGGGTGTCTAAATCCAACTTTTAATCATCCTTTTGTTTTCGCAATTCCGACATCGATCTATCCCTAAGGATCTTCATGCCAATACCTTGAAGAACTTTTTTGGGAGAGTGCGGCTCCGCCGCCGCTCTCTCAAAAAAATCGGGTTTTAACGTTGTCAGGATACTAAGCAAGCGATCGCTTCACTACTCGGAGCGGAGAGCCGTAACCGGATCAAGTTGACTGGCGCGCAAAGCCGGTACAAAGCTGGCACTGACACCAACCGTCAGAGCTGCACCCAGAGCGATCGCAGCGGTATTTGCATCAAAGGCATAGGGCAACTCAAACCGCTGGGCAACAATTAACGTTAAGCCATGCACTGTGGCGATCGCAACTATTCCTCCAGCTAAACTTAAAATCACCGCTTCTAAAACAAACTGCGTCATAATTTCTTGTTGCGTTGCCCCGATCGCCCGCCGAATGCCAATTTCAGAGGTGCGTTCGGTTACTGCCGCAATCATAATATTGGCGATTCCTACCCCTCCAACTAACAACGACACCACCCCAACCGTTGCCAATGCTCTGGATGCCAGCTGCAAAATATTTTGCTGTTCCACAATATCTTCAACATTATTCCAGGCGTAGAAATTTCGACCTGGAAATCGTTGTGTTAGAAGCTGTTTAGATTCTTCGCCCAGTTGCTCCAACGTATTCAAATCATAGGGACGAATGCGAATCATCCCAATTGTCTGATTACCCGTCAGCGCACTATAAAACGCCATGGGCATCAACATCGCTCCGCTACTGGGAGCGTTTTCACTATCGCTGGGCTTATTGACGAAGACTCCGACCACGGTATACGGTTGTTGTCCGGCATAAACAATTTGACCGATCGGCTCTTGACCATGAAACAACTGATTTTCCAAAACTTGATCGATCACCACAACCGGGCGATAGTTCTCAAAATCGGCTGGGGTAAAAAATCGACCGCTCGATAGCTTGCGCCCAGAGGTCTGCAAATACTCTTGGGATACCGCTAATAAATCGGGATTGGCTTCGTGATCTTGAAACAAAACGGTGGCAGACCCTGCCCAACGCAATGAACTGATGGATTGTATGCCGACCAATCGTTGTTGCAAATACTGCATATCTGCCTGACTCAGCCTCACCCGCCGCGCCGGATCAGGCGACCAATCTGGAAAAAGCGTCATTTGGGGCGCTTCTTGACTCTCTAACTTTTGCGCAATGACAGCGCGACTAATTGTACCCACTTGTAGCGTGGCACTGACCGCCGCAACGCCCATAAATGTACCCAACGTAGTCAAGAGCGATCGCACAGGATTGCTCACCAACGAACGACAGGTCAGATGCAACAGATCGGAAAATTTGAGGCTCATAATTAGATTAGCTGTTAGCTGTTAGCTGTTAGCTGTTAGCTGTTAGCTATTAGCTATCAGCTTCTTCCCCTTCTTCTTCGGGATTGACGGGCATACCGGGTTCCAGGACGGTATCGGGGGGAGGCAAGATGATTTCATCTCCTGCTTTGAGACCCGATGTCACTTCGACGGTGGTCAAGCCTTCTAAACCCAATGTGACAAATTGTTGTTCGGCTCGTCCCGCATCATCCATTTGCCACACAAACGGACGGGCTTCATTGCGTTGGATTGCTTCAGCCCCCAATGTGATGACATTTTGGTGTTGCTTTAACACAATCTCAACATTGACTTGACTGCCTGGAATCAAGCTGCGAGTCGGTTTATCTAACAACACGGTAGTGGGAACGATCGCCTGTCCATCTTCCTGGGTTGTGCTTTGCTCGGTGCTGGGGCGCAACGCTTGCGGATAAATGCTGCGAACCCGTCCGACAAAGATTTCTGGGTCGGGACCAATGACACTAACGCGAGCTAATTGATTTAAGCGCACCTGGGCAGCATTCAACGTTGAAAGTTGGAGTTTGACCAATTCTTCAGAGGGGTCGCCCAGGGTCAACAACTCGGTGCGTAACTCGACGCCATCGCCATCTTTCACCTGAACATCTAAAACAATGCCATTAATCGGGGCTGTAATCACCGTGTCTTCGAGTTGTTGCTGAGTCCGCTGTTGTTGTAGATGTAAGCTTTGCAATTCTAATTCAGCCGTATCTGTAGTCGTTTGTGCCTGTCGCAACGTCGATTGCAATTCCCGCACTGTATTTTCTTGATCGAATACATCATCTTGAGGTACAGCTCCCTCGGCTGCGATCGCCCTCAAATTATCTAACCGTCGTTGTTCTAAGACCAATTTCTCCTGAGCTTCGGCAATTTGTTGACGACTGCGTGCCAGGGTAATTTCTTGCTGCGTAATTTTGATGTCTTGATCTTGCACAGCCGTTTGCCGATCGGGATTGCGCAACGTAATCAAAACTTCACCCGCCGTAACGCGATCGCCCGGTTGCACTAATACTTGCTCCACCGCTCCTTCTGCCGGAGACACCAGGGTTTGCTGACCGCTGAGTTCTACAGTGCCACTTTCATTCACCACCGTTTCAACCGTACCGCGCTCAACCTTTAGCACTTTCACCATGACGGCTTCAGGCGGACGGTTTAACACCAGCATATACACTGCCCAACCGCCCACACTAATGGCTGCCAATGCACCCGACCAAACGAGCGATCGCATCCCCAGTTTGAGTCGCCGGTCAGTTTTTCGTTTCACCCCATCTGGTGGATTCATTGTGGTAGACACCCTAAATTCTCCCAATCAGATAATTTGGCTTTTCCTACAGTCCTATCACCCCAAATTCCAGAAATTATGACGTTACTGATTTTGGGGATGAATTTGAACGTGAACCCTTTGGGTTCACGTTCAAATTCATCCTGCTATTAAGCAATGCCGAAATTATGGCAGCACCTCAATTCTCTGTTCCTGGAAAAAACTCGCTTTTCCCTGTATAACCTTTCTCACCCCCAAGTCTACCGTTAAGATGAAAGGCAGAGCAGGACTGTGCCAATTATGAGCGATGTTTTAACTGATATCTACAATGCCATCGATCCGTTCCAGCCCTTGCAACCGGGCGATCCTGCCTATGTCGATTGTCAGGCAGAACGGGGTGACGCAAACATATTGGTGGGGTTAGGCAAAGAAATTTTGCGTTCTCATCGCGTGACCTGCCAACTCTATACCGGGCATCGAGGTGCAGGCAAATCCACCGAGTTGTTGCGGTTGAAAGCCGATTTAGAAGCAAAAGGATGCTTTGTTGTCTACTTTGCCGCAGTTGGGGATGATGGGGACATCGACCCGCAAGATGTGGAGTATACCGATATTCTGTTGGCGTGTGCCAGACATTTACTCAACGATCTCAAAACAGCTGACCCCAAACCATTGATTAACTGGTTTAAAGAACAGGGGCGAAGCTTACAAGATGTGCTGCAAACTCGCATCGAACTGGAGTCTTTGAATGTAAACGTACTGGCAAAACAATTTGCCGAGTTGACCGCAACCCTACGGGCAGTTCCCAGTCAGCGTCGCAAAATCCGAGATCTCGTCAATCCTCACACAGTGACGTTGGTGAAGGCACTTAACGAATTTATTGCGGATGCTCGGTGCAAATTGCCGACCGGCAAATCGCAGATTGTGGTGATTGCAGACAATCTTGATCGGATTGTGCCGTTGCATGATGACTACGGACACAGCAACCACGATGAAATTTATCTGGATCGCAGTGAACAACTCAAAGGACTAGATTGCCATCTGATTTACACCGTACCGATCTCGATGGTGCATTCCAATCGTGCCAACGACTTGAAAGAACTGTATGGCAATCCCGAACTGTTGCCGATGATTATGGTGCAAACCCCAGATGGTATCCCTTATCCCCCCGGACTCGACAAAATGAGAGCCGTGATAGCCCATCGAATCAGACTCTTTTTACCCCATGCCAAACTCGAACAAGAGATTTTTGAAACCCCAGACATCGTGCAATCGCTTTGTCTTGCCAGCGGTGGTCATGTCCGAGAGTTGCTGCTGTTGATGAAAGAAGCACTGAATCAAACTGATACTCTGCCTATTCCGACCAAAGCTGTGCGTCGTGCCATTGCCGAAACCCGTGACACCTACCGTCGCACGGTGGAATCTGATCAGTGGCAAATTTTAGCGACCGTTGCCCGACACCGTGCCATCAAAAACGATGAACCCCACCGAGACTTATTGTTTCGTCGTTGCGTGATGGAATATCGTTACTTTGATGCAGACGATACCCTGCAATGTTGTATGACGTCCATCCGTTGATCAAAGCCATCCCCGAATTCAAAGCTGCATTGGCACAGATTCAGCCATGACCACCAGCCTGCCAGAGTGGGAAGACGAACTGACCCACGACCCCGACGAAGAATATCGAGCATTGCTACGGGCGCTGAGGCGCACCCGTGGTTTTGGCTTGCTGTTTGTCCAGTGCAACCCGGCAGAAGGAGAACGCATTACCCACCAAGTTCGACACGATCTGAGCCAAAAACAGATTGCAGTTCTCAGCTTTGACGACCCAATCAAAGATGGCAACTTTTTTAAACGAGTGCAACAGTTTCTTAGCGACAAGGGACAGGTAGATGTTTTATTTATCCAGGGGTTAGAACACTCTCTGATTGACTACGAAGACACCAAGCGACAACTGGGATGGACGAGCAAAGACACCCATGCCTATAGCTGGAAAGGCGTGCCGCCGATTATGGTCAACCTCAACCAGCAACGAGAAAACTTTCGGGACAGCTTCAACACCTGTTTTGTCTTTTTAGTACCTCTGTTTGTGATCAAATATCTAATCCATCGTGCCCCCGACTTCTTTGACTGGCGATCGGGCATTTTTGAATTGCCGATGGATGCAGATCGCTTACAACAAGCCACACAACAGGCATACATCAAAGAACCTACGAAAGAAAAATTTCAAAATCTAACTCTCCAAGAACGACGAGATAAAATTCTGCACATCCAATCCTTGTTGGATGAAGAC
>NZ_JBSLYH010000053.1:0-48588 GCF_055793305.1 Calyptranema fuscum S582 | reverse complement strand
GACTAAATTTCATGCCGTTTTGCTCACAGATCTATATATAGAGAGATTGGATAGGGAGAGAGTGCAGAGCACTGCTTAACAACGGGATGAATTTGAACGTGAAACCCTTGGTTTCACGTTCAAATTCATCCCCAAAATCAGCAACGCCGATTGCAGATCTTCCAAAACTTGAAGAAGGTGTGCCGCGTTCGTAGATACATCCGCTAACATCAGCCTGTCCGTGATGAATGGGCAGACTCCTAAATTAAATGGTTATTAAGTAGCCGGACTGCGGTTGAATTGAGGAGAGAGGAACCTTTATCCGATATAGTTCCCTATAGTTCTCTATGGACAGACTTTTTTGAACGTTAGATTGGCGATCGCCCAGGAGCGTAGTGGCGTGTTGGGTATTCAGTGGGGCTGGAAGAAGATGAAAGGATTGCTAGCGGTTTTGTTAGCCATAGTGCTGAGTGTGGGTGTTGTAGGGTGTGGCGATCGCCCTAAAGTTCGCAGTTCCACCCCTGCACCTGGGGCTGCCAGTTCTTTAGGTGCAAAACTAACCGAAGTCTCTCCGCCAGAGATTTTCCAGGAACTTCGTCCGGCGTTAGACGCTTACCAACCGCAGGTGAAGATTTTGAGCCCGCGAGCAGACGAAGTTTTAAAGGATACCCGTGTGTCTGTGCAGCTCCAGGTCAAAGACTTTCCGACGTTTAAGAATGAAGATTTGGGGCTTGGTCCTCATCTCCATTTCATTGTGGATAATCAGCCTTACCAGGCAATTTACGATCCTGAGCAACCTATTGAACTAACGGATCTATCCCCCGGTAGTCATACCTTGCGAGTATTTGCGTCTCGTCCCTGGCATGAAAGTTTTAAAAACGAAGGAGCCTACGCTCAGACGACGTTTCATGTGTTTACGCAGACTGCCGACAATAATCCCCTGCCGAACCAGCCTTTGCTAACCTATAGCCGACCCCAGGGGACGTACGGGGCAGAACCCGTCATGTTGGATTTTTATCTAAATAATGTGCCGCTGCATTTGATTGCGCAAGACAATCCAGATGACGACATTTTGGATTGGAAAATTCGTTGCACTGTCAATGGCGAGAGTTTTCTCTTAGATACCTGGCAACCGATTTATCTGAAAGGACTAAAGCCTGGAAAAAATTGGGTGCAACTGGAGCTGATCGACGAAAAGGGCAACCCATTTGCCAATGTTTTTAATGACACCGTTCGTCTGATTACCTATGAACCGGGTGGACAAGATACCCTGTCTAAGCTGGTGCGTGGTGAATTGGCGATCGCCGACGTTATGGGCATTGTTGATCCCAATTACAAACCTGAAATTCCAGAGCCGGAGCCAGAGCCAGAGCCAGAGCCAGAACTGGAAATTACGCCTATCGAACCACCTACGCCAGAACCGAGTCCATCTCCTGAACCAATTGAAATTCCTGTTGTTATTCCATCTCCAGAACCATCTCCAGAGCCAGCGATGGAACTGCCATTCGTCAGCCCTGAGGTTGAGGAACCGTCAGAAAGTGAAGACTTACCTGCCTTACGCGAACCTGTGGTCGAACCTTCTGTCGAAGCGCCACTCAAACCTGACTTCCGCGATCAGTTAAAAAGACGTTGGCAACGGCAAGAGCGATCGCCTGCGGTTGAGCTATCTCCGTCGCCCGAAGAAACAGTGATCCCGACCCTTGAAGGAACAGAAGACAACCCAACAGACATAGTGCCGATTGCACCCGACGCGTCAGAAACATTGCCAGAATTCCTACCTGAAGCCCCTCAACCGTCACCGTCACCTCAATCGAAATTCAATCAATTTTTCCAAAAGGCGCGTCAGCGTGCCCAGGAATTAACGAAGCCCAAGAGCCTCCCAACTCCTTCTGTGGAAACGAACGCTCCATCAGAAACAGTTCCAAACGAAGATCTAACTCCTGAGGCTGTTCCGACAGAGTTGGAGGCACCCGGATCTGCTGAACCAGACGTTGTTCCAGACGTGAGTCCGGCGATCGCTCCATCTCCAGCTGCGTCTCCCGGTTCTGCCTCAGCTAAATTCAATCAATTTTTCCAAAAGGCGCGTCAACGTGCCCAGAAATTAACGAAGCCAAAGGTGCTCCCAACACCTTCTGTGGAAACGGACGTGCCATCAGAACAAATTCTGGACAATAACTCAACGACTGAGGCTGTTCCGACAGAGTTGGAAGCACCCGGATCCGCTGAACCAGACGTTGTTCCAGAGACAAGTCCGGCGATCGCCCCATCTCCGGCGGCGTCTCCCAGTTCTGCCTCGACTAAAGTCAATCAGTTTTTCCAAAAGGCGCGTCAACGTGCCCAGGATCTGACGAAGCCAAAGGTGCTCTCAACACCTTCTGTGGAAACGGACGTTCCTTCAGAACAAATTCTGGACGATAACTCAACGCCTGAGGCTGTTCCAGCAGAGTTGGAAGCACCCGGATCCGCTGAACCAGATGTTGTTCCAGACGCGAGTCCGGCGATCGCTCCATCTCCGGCTGCGTCTCCCAATTCTGCCTCAGCTAAATTCAATCAATTTTTCCAAAAGGCACGTCAACGTGCCCAGGAATTAACGAAGCCAAAGGTGCTCCCAACACCTTCTGTGGAAACGGACGTGCCATCAGAACAAATTCTGGACAATAACTCAACGCCTGAGGCTGTTCCAACAGAGTTGGAAGCACCCGGATCAGTTGAACCAGACGTTGTTCCAGAGACAAGTCCGGCGATCGCCCCATCTCCGGTTGCGTCTCCCAGTTCTGCCTCGGCTAAATTCAATCAATTTTTCCAAAAAGCGCGTCAACGGAGTCAAGAACTGACCGCTCCCCGCACCCCCTCTCGGCTGACTAGCCCAACTGAGACTCAACAGGCAGAGGAAAGTCCAGCGAACGATCGGTTAGAATCTGCTACGCCTGGGGCAACGGTTGAAGATGCGATCGATGCGATCGAATCCTCAGATGGCTCGTTTTCTAATCCGGCGAACCAGACCGACGGGTTAGAAACTCCTATCGGTTCCCCAACCCTGTTCCGACCCTCATCTAGTGCTAAAGCAAACTCTGATCCGTTTGATCAAGTCAATCAATTTCTCAATCGGTTTCAACGTCCTCAGTCAACTCCCATCCAACCTGACGCTGGCAAAATGTCAACCTCTCCTGCGGGCGACACATTAGAGTTGGAAGAAGCGATAGAAAATAACCTAAAACCTGAGGCTGTCCTAGCGCCAGAGCAGGTTCCTGAAGGTGTGCTTCCATTTGGGCGTTGATCCGGTTGCTCGTGTTCTGAACCTGATTGGTGATTGTGTTCTGAACCTGATTGGACCGTTGAATCTCAGAACCGAATCTTAGACCTAAGATTCAACAATTTCAACTTCATCCGCAGCAAATGGTCCATATACCAGGGGACGAATGGATGGATCTCCCCAAATCACATAAACGCCGTGTTGGGTGCTACCTGATAGCAGTCCTGTAACGCCTTTGAGTGTTCCTTTCGTAACTCGAACCTGCACACCACGCTGACACATTTCAACTGAGTTCATTGAAGTATTCTCCAAGAATAAATGACCCCTGAATGAAAGACCTCTTGGAAGATTTCGCTCTACCTTCATGCAAAAGTCTTAAGAGATCGTAAAGTGAAGTTAGAAAAACTCCATCTCCAATAGGGTAGATCTAGAGGCTCTACTAACGTGTGCAGAGACGGATTACAGTGACTCTGCACTCATTGTTCGAACTTCAGGCATCAGGTTCTACCCGAAATGATGCCTCTCAGGACTAAGACTTGAAAGCAATGATGCAAGGAGCTGACTTGCCAGGTTTAAGCTTGAACCAAGTGTTGTGACTTTCTTAAGGGAAGTTACAGTTGGGAGCTATTAAAACAGGTTAGTAAAGGTAGTATTGCTGGATTCACAATGGGTCTGAGCGCGGAGTATGAACTCCTGGGTTCAGGTTCACTGCGAACGATTTGCAATATCTGAGGATCACAAATTAATCAGCCTGCAATTCTTTTGAGAGTGACGGCAAAGTCGCCACTCCCAAAAAGAACTGAGTTTTATGAAATCTACGATCCTTAATCAACAGCTAAATAGTGCGACGAATCCACGTCGTACAGTCGGACTCAAGACACAACGGGAGGCAAGCACACAACTGAAGTAGCGTTTTGTCAGGCTTATTTGCCAATTTCTGCGTGTGTTTACTTAGAGTACAGTAATAAACTTTCAAACCATCGGTAATTACACCGTTCTTAATATAGCAATCCCAAATGAGTTGTAAGAGGCGCACCCCATCGCGGTGCGCCTTTGCTCTATGGAGTAACAGCAAGTTCCAGGTGTGTGACAGCGGACTCTGGTCCAACTAAGGAAACATAGGGGCGATCGAAATATCGGCGGGCAACTACTTGAGCGATGTCGGGTGTAACGGCTGTGACTTGCTCTTGGAAGTCTTGATCAAACTCGATGCCTAAACCTAATGCTTCATACCAGCCATAGATCTGAGCGATTTGAGCGTTGGTCTGTTTGCCCAAGGCATATTGCCCGAGCAGCTTGTTTTTAGCAGTTTGCATTTCTTCTGCCGACAATGGCGTGTGGCATAGCCGATCGACCTCTCGTTGTAACCCTTCCAGGGCGATCGCTGTATTGGCGGGAGCAGTTCCTAAGTAAGCCACAAATTGTGATACATCAATGCGGGTCGGGTAAAATGCCGAAACTTCGTAAGCTAACCCTTGCTTTTCTCGTAATTCAACAAATAAGCGGCTCGACAGTCCATTGCCCAGATAGGTGTTGAGTAGCTTGAGTGCAACATAATCAGGGCTTTGTAAGGAGGCTGCTAAATACCCCAGCATCACCACCGATTGCTGCGTATCTTGAGCCGTAATGATCGACTCGGGTCGGGGGCTAATGTTCGGTAGCTGTAGCTCTGGCAATGGCTGGGGGCTGCTATTCGGTTGAAGCGGAACCTGCCAATCGCCAAATGCCTGATGAACCAGGGCGATCGCCTGTTCTGCCGGAATCCGACCGACGATGCTGACTACAAGATTGTCGGGACGAAAATAGGTTTGGTGATAGTGCAATAAATCCGCTTGCGTCAGTTGCGATACGGTTTCTTCTGTTCCCAGACTGGGGAGAGCATAGGGATGATCTTGATACATGGCACGGCGCAGTTGTTGCTGAGCTACCGAAAACGGCTGCTCTTGAATCGAGCGAATTCCTTGCACCGTTAATCGACGCTCTAGTTCCACTTCCGACTCAGGAAAGGTGGGCGATCGCAATAATTCAGCCGCCAGTTGCAAAATCTCTGAGAAGTCTGACGACACCGTTTTAAGGCTGAGGAGACAATAATCAGCCGCCGCGTCAGCAGATAAGCTTGCCCCCACAGATTCCACTTGCTCAGCAATTTGCTGCGAAGATAGGCGTTCGGTTCCCTTTGTCATCACCGACATCATCAGATGCGAGATTCCCGACTGATCTGGTGCTTCATATCGGCTACCGACCCGCACAAAAATCCGAGCAGCCACAATATCGGCAGCCGGATTTTCGACGGCTAAAACCACGATTCCGTTATCCAAAACGGCACGGTGAACGTTACGGTCTTGGATAACCTGCGCTACGCCTAAATTCATTGACATATGGTTTCCTAAAATGGCTGAACCTTAAAGGCTCGATGTCGGTTTGTATTTGTAAACATTTTAGAAGACTGTATCGCGGATTGACTCACTCCAGGGGTTCTAAAACGGTAGATGCGTAGTGATATGGCGATAGATATTGCCGCACGATCGCCTGTAATTCTTCGGCTTGAAGGCTTTGGATGTGGTCTGGATAGGTAACGGCTAACTCAACCTGCGCAATGGTGTTGTAGTAACCATATAAACCGGCTAACTGACTCGATGTTTCCGTAGAAAACGCATAGTCGTTGCAGAGTAAGCGTTTCTGGCGAGCAAGTTCGGCTTCAGGGATCGGATGGGCAGCCAGTTCAGACAGGCGATCGCAAATAATGGCTTCTACCCGATCTACATGCTCTGGATCTAACCAGGCACTGATGGTAAATAGGCTAGAGTCTCGTTGCAGTGAAAAACTACAATCAATGCCCTGTACCAATTGCCGCTCTTCGCGCAACTCGCGCACCAATCGAGACGATCGCCCCCCTGCCAACAATACAGAGATCAGATCCAGCCCGTAAGCCGTCCGCAATTGCTCAACTCCAGGGCCCACCCATGCCATCATCAACCGACCCAACTCCAATCGAGGTAGCTGTAGGCGTTGACGACGAATTTCGGTGATGGGTGGCTCAAGCTCAATCTGCCCTTTCGGACAAATGATGCGATCGGCAAATGAGTTAAATGACCGATGAACCAGGTCTAGCGTCGGTTCTAATGCCACATCGCCGACGACTACCACGGTCATATTTTCGGGTTGGTAATGGGCACGATGAAACCGCCGCATTTCTTCAGGCGATCGCTCTAGCAACCCTTCGGCATAGCCCAATACAGACCGTCCATAGGGATGACATTGGTAGGTCAACTCCAGTAATGCTTGAAACCCAAGCCAATCTGGATCATCTTCTGCCTGTCGAATTTCTTCCAAGACGACATCGCGTTCGCGTTCAAACTCTTCATCTGGAATCGCAGCGTTTAGCAGCAAATCTGCCAAAGCCGGAAACGTTTCATCCAAATAAGCGGAGGCGGTATGAATAAAATAATGGGCGTAATCGTGGCTGGTTGCCGCATTCGTTATCCCTCCACGACTTTCAATCACCTGATCAAACAAACCCGGTGGCAGCCGATCGGTGCCCTTAAAAATCATGTGCTCTAAGAAATGGGCAATGCCCCACCAAGGCTCGGGCTCAATCATTGCTCCGGCTCTGACCCAGACATCGGCAGCAACAACTGGAGCCGTTGGAATTTCTTGGTGAATAATAGTCAGCCCATTATCAAAGCGATAAAGGTTGGCTGGGAATTGGGTAAATGGAGCTAGAAGTGTTGACAAATACTCTTAACTCAATCTTGATTAGACTTTAGCAATTCACTAACTCATTCATATTAACCCCTTAAAAGAACTTTACTCCTATTTTCGTGATGCCAGTCTGAATTTGGGGGTAGTGCTGAAGCGCAGCTCTCAGGATCCTGACAATTTTAAAAAGCCGTGGCTTATTGGGGAGGGTGCGGCTCTGCCGCACCCTCCCCAATAAGCTATTCCCGTTATTGTTGTGAGGCTCCTACAGCGATTTTCAATCGCTTACAACCAGGTTATTTTTGTGAGAACTGTGCGGAGCGCGGTTCTCACAAAAATAATTGTGGCTTACTCAAGCGCAAAGTGCTGTAAGTGTGTAAGTGCGTCTAAAACTGGGGTGTAATTGGGGTCAAAAGTCAGTGCCCGGTTGAATGCGGCTACTGCATCAGAGGGTCGGTTTAGATCCCCGTATGCCAAGCCCAATTGATGCGCCGGAAAAACGCCCATATATCGTTGGTCAAATGATTCTTGGCGCAGATAATTCCCCAGCTGACCCATCTCTAAACACGCCTCAAAATAGGCGATCGCCCCTAACGGAAAGCCCATGTCTCGCAAGATTAGACCTGCTAGATAATTCAGCGGTGGATAGTCAGGAAACCACTCCACCCCTCGACGACTGATCAACACAGCCGCATCATAATTTTGTTGCTCTAGTAAGAAATCTAACCCCAACGTCAACAAAATTGCAGGTAGTCGCAATTTCTCCAGAGGCTTCTCTCCACTGAGCAAATTTGGCAAAATCCGCTCAAAAATTTCTGCCCAACACTCCCTCGCTTTATCAATTTGGTCTGTTCGCAGATAATTGTCAGCCAACGTCCCGAGTAATAACAAACTCAAGCCTTGTTGTTGGTGAATTCGTGCCAACATCGGAATATCCCGCTGCAAATTTTTGCGCAGAATTAAATCAGGGTCATATCCATAATGTCGAATCTTGATGCAGCTTTGGTGAGAAACAACATTCTCATTCGGATCGGGACCCAGGTATTTCAGGTCTTCATGGTAAGGCTCTACATAGCGTAGATGTGGGGAATTTCTGAACAATCTGGGGTAATAAACCGGAGTAATGGCTTGCTCAGGATTGTCGATCGATACCCAGTACGCCAAAATCGACGGTTTTAAGAGGTGTTCCCGCCAGTCGGGGTTCTCGACGACTAATTCATCATCAGCATCCAGGGTTAAAATCCAATCTCCCTGAACCTGGGAAAGAGCAAAATTTCGGGCTGCCGAAAAATCATCACACCAGGTAAAGTGTGCCACTCGCGCCCCATACTGTTTGGCAATTGCGATCGTTTCATCGGTAGACCCCGTGTCTACAACCACTATCTCGTCTACATAGGGTTGAACGCTGGCGAGGCAACGCCTAATTCGGTGTGCTTCGTCTTTGGCAATCATGCAAAAAGAAACGGCAGGTTTAAGCACAGCAAAAAAAAGTTTGAGAGTGATATGAAACGCCTAAGAGTTGGGCAAGTTATATCCAGGAGTTAGAAATCCAGTATCCCGCAACTCAAGGAGAAACTTCAATGAAGACCGAACTGAAAGCCAAATTCCTTCAGCACCTACTCCAAAACAAAGACGAAAAGGGTTTCACCCTGATCGAACTGCTCGTAGTTATCATCATCATTGGTATTCTGTCTGCGATCGCTCTGCCTTCCTTCCTCAACCAGGCAAACAAAGCCAGACAGTCTGAAGCCCAAACCTACGTGGGTTCCATCAACCGGGGTCAGCAAGCTTATTTCTTGGAAAAGAACACCTTTGGTAACCTCTCCAACCTGGAGCTAGGCATCAGCAACACCAAGAACTACACCTACACCACAACGCCTTCTGGTAGTGGCATCACTGGAGCTGCTCTCACCAACGCTTCTCCCGCTGGCACTCTTAAGGGCTACGCAGGTCGCGTCTTTATTGGCACCGGCACTGACGGTACTGCAACTGCTTTGGCAATCCTTTGTGAAGGCACCGCTGGCACCATTCCTGCTGTTGGTACTGGCACCGTTTGTCCATAGGAATTGAGATGCTAACGATCCTGTCGTAAAGGATGTTGTAAACGATACAGG
Organism: Calyptranema fuscum S582; assembly: GCF_055793305.1. NCBI lineage: Bacteria > Bacillati > Cyanobacteriota > Cyanophyceae > Oculatellales > Oculatellaceae > Calyptranema > Calyptranema fuscum. Next base: position 39,543 of record NZ_JBSLYH010000053.1, on the reverse strand, counting down.
CACGAACCTCAACGTTCCACCATCCCTTTCTCAGACAGTCTTGCAAAATGTAGAAATTGAAAAGCTACCAGGCGAGTATCCCACCTCCTGGTAGCTTTTATCTATTTTTAGGCAAATTGGAGGAGTTAGGGCACCTGATCCAACACTCAAAGTGCTTCAATTCTAACTTCAGTTTAGCTAATGTCAAGAGCCAGCGTTTTCCTATGGCACTTCTCAAGTCTATGAAGGATAGCGGTACGCATTAGGGTTAGGACGGGGTGCAGAGGTTTCACCCCTGCGTGGGGACACCGCCCCCACCCCACCCCGATGTTCTAACTGGATCGCGTAGAGCCATACAAGTTTTTGATAGAGAGCCCCGTGGAGCGCAGCTCTCTATCAAAAACCGTAATTCATTCAGGTGCGAAGCACTATATTTTTGTAGAACTGATAAACCCGGAGAGGTTTTGTGAATGCTAGCTTAGCCGTAGTTTCACAGAATCTCTCCGGGTTTTTTTAATTCTTGGCGCATAGCTAAATAGGGTGTGTTGGATTTGTTAGACGCGCCAGCACACAGTGTAGCCATGCACTGCCAAATTTACACGACGCTTGCATGAACTGGCTGATGGTTATCAACAGGTAGGATGTCTATCCCTCAAAATAGCCGCTCCTTCAGAGTGATGTCTAAAATATGACATCATTTTTGGAGTGCTCTTTTGAAACGAAATTTTTTTGAGACTATTTTTCTTGCTCTGCGGGCATTTTTGAGAAAATGCCCGCAGTTTTATTGAGTGAAAACACGCATTTAATAAAGTAAAAAATAGTTTAATTGGGTGATATGAAGTACTGAGAATTTGGGCAAGATAGCTCTAGAAATGAGAAACGACATACAGGGGCTATAAATACCAGCATCCAATTACTCTAAGGAGACCATTTCAATGAAGACTGAACTCAAAGCCAAATTTCTTCAGCATTTAGTACAGAGCCAGAAAGGAGAAAAAGGTTTTACCCTGATTGAGCTACTGGTTGTCATTATCATCATTGGCATTCTGTCTGCGATCGCTTTGCCGTCTTTCCTCAACCAGGCAAACAAAGCCAGACAGTCTGAAGCGCAAACCTACGTCGGGTCAATTAACCGGGGGCAACAAGCGTATTTCTTGGAGAAGAATATGTTTGGCGCACTCTCCAACCTGGAACTGGGCATTTCTAACACCAAAAACTATACCTACGTGACAACCCCTACGGGTTCAGGCACGACCGCCGATGCCATCACCAATGCGTCTCCGGCTGGTACGCTCAAGGGTTATGCCGGTCGCGTGTTCATTGGGACTGGTTCTGACGGTACTGCTACTTCTCTAGCCATTCTGTGTGAAGGTACAGCGGCTACTATTCCGTCAGTCTCCGGTTTGACCCTGTGTCCATAATCAGGATGGATGCTCACACTAATGAGGTGTCGTGTTAGGGGAATAAACCTAAACGTCGTGCTTCATTGTTGACTGGTATCGGTCGAAATATAGCCCGTAAATTAAACAGCTACCAGGTCAGTATGCTTCACTCCTGGTAGCTTTTTTACTTTTTGATGAGATTGAGAAGGAATGTGGGGCATCCAGTCCAGCATTCAAGTAGTCTATAGCGTTGCGCGTTTGGATAGATTACGGTTGTTGTGTGAGAGCCGTGCGCCGCGCGGCGTCGCGTAACACCTTGCACTTCACGCCATTGAGAATTGCTATATCTCTCAAACTTTAGTGAGCTTATGTCAAGATCTACTGTGACGTCACAGGTTATATCTGAAATGTCCTTTGCCCTACAACAACAAGCTGACACATTCTGGGCACAGAAAGATTATGAACAGGCAGCTGCGCTGTATGAGCAGCTAATTGTCGCCCATCCTGATATTCAATTTTATTATTGGCGGTTGGGTTTGCTGCATCTTTTGCAAGGGCAGGAGTCTGAAGCCCAGTTTGTCTGGGCGATGGTCATGTCAGAAGCAGAAGCGGAAGATTTGGAGCCGAGCATTAACGAACTTGTAACTATTTTGCAGACAGAAGCGGAGCAGCAAGAACAGATCGGTCAGCTTGAAACCGCCTGGCTGATCCGGAGGCATATTTACGAGCTTGTTCCCGATGATATTAATAATGTGCTTCATAGTCTGCGGCAGTCGTTGACCTTGGGGCAATGGGATGAATCGCAACTTCTAGAGATCTCTGGTCTATTACAAGATCCTGCGATCGCCGTTGATTCCACATTACTGTGGCAGGTGTTGCAGCAACTGGTAGAACATGCACCTCGCAATACCGCTGTCATTGATGTGATAGAAGCGAGTTTGCCGTGGGCAAACGAAGATGCTGAAGTTTGGCTAGAACACTTGCTCGAAACAGCAACGATGTTGGGTCGGCGGGTGGGTGATACGGCAGTTGGTAGCCGTTACGCTGAGTTGTGTTTGCGTCTCAATCCTGATCATGCGATCGCTTTATTGCGCCTCAGTACTTTTTATCAAGATGAATTTCGTTACGACGAAGGCATTGAAGCAGCCAAACACTATTTTGCAAAATGTCAGACCCCGATCCAAAAAGTTTTGGGGAATGCCGTTATCTTGCGAGGGCTGATGGGTACGGGTGCCCGCTGGCAAGAAGCGCAGGCAACACTGCAACAAGAAACCCAATTAATTCAAGACTTTCTCGATCACTATGAAGTAGACCCAGGCTCTCATCTGGATGCGTCGATTGTCTGTACGCCCATGTTTTTCTATCCTTACTTGGGTGATCAACCCGACATTGTGCGTCCTTTGCAAAACCAGCTTGCCAGCGTTTTTCAATCGGATTTACAACGTTTTGTCGAAACCTATGTCGAAGACTTCACGCCATATCCGGCTGCCCCTTTGATTCGTTCGAGCGATCGCAAAAAACTAAGAATTGGCTATCTCTCACGGTGTATGCGGATGCATTCGGTGGGTTGGTTATCGCGTTGGGTGTTTAAGCATTTTGATCGCGATCGCTTTGAAGTCTATGCCTACTTCAACCAGATGACCAAGATAGAACCTTTTTCACAACAGTGGTTTGCCGATAAAGCAACCGTTGCCTGTTGTATTGAAGGTGATACCTGGGGGATTGCCCGAGATATTCAACACGACGAAATCGATATTTTGGTGGATTTAGACAGTCTCACCTCTGATTACACCTGTGGGGTGATGGCGTTGAAGCCCGCGCCCGTTCAAATTACCTGGTTAGGGTTAGATGCAACCGGGTTACCTGCGGTCGATTACTTTCTAGCCGATCCGTATGTAGTGCCGGAGGAAGCGGATCACTATTATGCTGAAAAAATCTGGCGCTTACCTCAGACCTATATTGCCGTGGATGGCTTTGAAGTCGGTGTGCCCACTTTGCGTCGCGATCATTTAGGAATTCCCAGTGATGCGGTGACATTTTTTACCTCTCAATTTGCCTATAAGCGTTATCCAGACACGATCCGGATGCAAATGCAAATTTTGCGGGAAGTTCCCAATGGGTACTTGCTGGTCAAAGGGTTGGGAGATGAACGAGGCATTCAAACCCTGTTTGAACAGATTGCAGATGAGGAAGGAATTGCCTGCGATCGCCTGCGGTTTTTACCCAGAGATACCAATGAATTTATCCACCGTGCCAATTTAGGGGTTGCTGACGTTGTGCTAGATACCTTTCCCTATAATGGGGCGACAACCACGCTAGAAACGTTGTGGATGGGGATTCCGATTGTGACGCTTGTGGGCAAACAGTTTGCCAGTCGTAACAGTTACACCATGATGCTGAATGCAGGAATTACCGAAGGGATCGCTCATACGCCTGAAGACTACGTAGCATGGGGAATCCGGTTAGGGCAGGATGTGGAACTGCGACAGCAGATTAGCTGGAAACTACACCAATCTCGGCAAACGGCTCCTTTGTGGAATGCTCAAACCTTTACTCGCAACCTTGAACGTGCTTATGAGCAGATGTGGCAACACTATCTTGAAACACGCTAAGAACTCCAATTAATTCACTTCTAATTTTTTTTGAGAGAGCCACGGCTCCGCCGTGGCTCTCTCAAAAAAAATTAGGTTTTATTAAATTCGTGGTGCTAAGGAATATGAGTAGTGGTATTCATGTCATGATTTCTTGTGGTGCACTGTACCCCAAGAAATCATAACTTTTTAGGACTACTGGAGCATGAACTGGAAAGACACGTTTTTATATCAAGGTAAACCGCTTTACTACAATCGGATTGAATACAACAATGTTGCCGAACGTGCAGTTGAAATTCCGGTTGCGTTTGATTATTTAGCAAGATTGAAAAACAAAGCAAAGCTTTTAGAAATTGGCAATGTTCTTTCAAATTACGAAAATACATTAAGTGATGTCTTGGGGATTAGACCTCGACGAATTATTGATAAGTTTGAGGTTGCTCCTGGGATTGAAAATATTGACTTGATGGACTTATCCCCTCAAGAAAAGTTTGATGCTATCATTTCGATTTCGACGGTTGAACATATCAATCAAGGTTACAAGGGTAATCAGGAAAATCATGATGTGGAAGCACCGCTAAAGGCGATCGCTAAAATCTATGATTTGCTCGAACCTGATGGTAAAGCTTTGATCACAGTTCCGTTTGGAAAACTGTTAGATGGTGGTTGGTATATCCACTTTAGCTATGATTATCTACAACTATTAACCTCAAAATACGCTATTCCGGAAGCAGCAATTTCAACTCATTATCTCAAACGAATTTTGACAGAATTGGAAGCCGATCATCCCCGTCAACTATGGATTGAGACGTCTGCCGAAGCCTTGCAAAATACAGACTATGGCTGGCTATGGCCTTATGGCAATGGGTTAGCAGTGATTGAATTAACGAAAGTATCTGATCAGTACGCATTGAACTTAGACGTGGAACCAACACCCATGGAGTTTGGTCAAGCGGCGATCGATACTCTGAGTCAAGATTTTATTCAGGCAACCTACGCAATTCTCACCCACACTCGTGAGATCAACTTGATTGCTTTTTTAGATTGGCAAGCCTCAGAACGATCGATTGATCAAGCCTTTAACGCTATCATCAGTGCTGTTGCGAAGCATCCCGATCAATCAAAGATTTCTGTCTTTATTCATGCCGATGACGCTTCGGAAGAAGATGCTGGGTTGACTATTTCAGCCGCATTAATGAATTTATTGATGGAAACCAATATCAGTCCTAGCCAAGTACCCAGCCTGCATTTGCTGAAGAATTTGGATCAGTTGCAATGGCAAGCAATTTTATCGCTGGTTCAGTGTCGGATTGCCTTGAAAATTGACAATTCAGTTGCGATCGCCCAAGTCCAGGCTCAATCTATCCCCACCTGCGCAATCAGTAAACTCAGTAAATTTCGAGCCGTTGAGTTAGAGACAGGGGTATGGGAATTTCAGTCATCAACGATCAAGTCTCGGAAATAATAGTGGCAATCTGCAAAATATGACGCATTTCTGATAAATCAATCCAAATATCTTCCAGTCGGGAATTGGGATAGAGAAGTTGGTGAAGTGCGGTTCCTTCGGGCATTTTTCCGGCTAGATAAAAGTAGTCTAAACCCGCTAAATTTGCTAAATACCAATAACAGGGATAGATATAATTTGGCGAAAAAAGTTCAATCACTTTTATTCCGGGTTGGCAGAAGATCAGATTGGTTAACCCACTTCCATGGGGAGCAATCACAACGGCGGCTTCTGCCATGAGTGCAATTTGTTCTAACACTGATAACGTTTCAAACACTACAGACTCAAATCCCATCGGTTCCAGCACTGCTAGAATTTCGGCTTCATTAATCACTCGCCGAGTGGTTGCATATCTTCGACTAATATAAATCTTGCGGCTGGGTTGATGAAGTGGTTGAGGCAGTTGGTTTAGAAAAACGGTTCTAATAAATTCGTAGGCAGATTTTGACATCCAGGCAACAGCACCAGAGAAAGATGGCACGATTAATTGACTGGCTTGAATATGTTGGTAATCTTGAGGTTCTAAAACTTTAGAGTCTGGAATTCCTAATAGATTCAAAGTCTCTTTTTGAAATGCTAAATGCTGACTGACTAAGACATAATCCACAGTGTCAAACTCTATTCCAGCCAGTTGCAGTAGTTGAATTCGGGGTAAAACATCACAGATCCAATGAAAATACATATCATTGGATAGTCCCGATAAAACTACAACGGTACCCTCAATTTTTTCAGGGGGTTGTAGTTTTGCGGCGGTGATTAAAGAGTGGCGATCGCCTGTTTTATCTGGATGTCCGGGACTGAGGATCGGAGAGTCGGGAGACAGATCAACAAGGAGCGAATAGTCGGCTGTAATAATCGCAGTCGCCGTTTGATCGGGATCTATCCAATAGCGTCCTTCAGGAATAATCGCGACAAAACTTTCAGGCAGTTCAATGCCATCCCCAAATCTAAAACTAAAGTGGATGTCCGACTCTAAGGTATGGGGTGGAACGAGTGAAATGATTTGGGGTGGCGCAATAAGCCTGTAATGGCTAACCTCTAATGAATTAGCGATCGCCCATGCTTTCGTCGAAACGTAGAAAGAGCGGGGCGGATCGATCGGCATTATCGGGTGGATATCAGCAGACGTGTGAGTCAACTGATTCTGCTGCATCAAATCGTGCAGGATCGTCCAGATAATTTCTGCTGTATTGGAGTTGAGCTGAAGTGCTTGTTTAAAACAGGCGATCGCCTCGGCTTCATCTCCTGCTTGAGCATACGTAATGCCCAATTTTATGTAGGTTTCAATTGAGTGAGGTGATAACCGCAGTGCCGTTTGATAGCAATCGATGGCTGGTTTTATTTGACCTCTATTGGCATAAAGATGACCCAGTTGAATATAGGTATCTGGGACGTTGGGATGGATCTGTAGGGCAGTTTGATATGCCTCTATAGCTTGATCGATCTCCCCTATTTTTGCGAATGCTTTACCGAGTTCTAAGTAAGAAATTACAGAATCAGCATCCCGTTCAATGGCAGTTTGGTAAAGTGCGATCGCTTGATTCACATGATCAAAGCCTACCAATATCTTGCCCAGTTCAAGATAACTTTCGACGTCATTGGGTTGCTGCTGGATTGCGTGTTGATAGGCTAACCCCGCTAAGTTGAAATCTCCGGTTTTGACGAATAATCTACCCAAGATTGAATACAGGGATTCAGCCTCGGCGGGATTTGAAATTGCCTGGAAAAATGCAGCATTTGTGCGCAGAGAGTCACTGATATTTTCAGCTTGGTTGACCCAGGTGCAGTACTGCTTAGGAAAGGTTGGCTCGGCCTGTGCCATTTGTCTCAGCAACGCGATCGCCGGGTCTAACTTGCCCTGTTGCAGCAAACTATAAGCGGCATCTCCATAGGCAGGCGAAAACGACGGCTGTTGTTGAATCACTCGCTGAAAACAGGCGATCGCTTGGTCAAATTCCTGGGCGTTCACCCAACACAGTCCCAATTGATACCAAACGTCTGTCTGGTCTGGGTGCTGTTCCACCACACGGGTATAGGCAGAAATGGCATCGTCATACTGGCCTAATCGTTGCCAGATCTGCCCCAGGGCTAAAGGAGCTGATGTTAAACCGGGTTGCAACTCAGCCGCTTGCTGCCAGTAGGCGATCGCCTGATCCAAACGCCCCAGTTGTGCCAGCGTCTGAGCCAGACGGGCACAGACTTCGACCTGATCACCGTCTAGTTCCAGACTTTGTTGATCTAATGCAATCGCCAGAGACAAATGGTTTTGGGTCAGTTGCCATCCTGCCTCTGTGTTGAGGATTTGCAACAGGTCTGCCATCCATTCGTCCGCATCATCGGGAGTGTGATCAGCGATCGCCGCCAGCCAGATCGATTGGGCATGATCAATCTCCCCCTGCAACACCCACACCACACCCAGATACCAGTACGCCAATAAATCATCGGGCGTACGATCAATGCACTGCTCATAGAGGGCGATCGCGTCTTCGTATCGTCCTTGCCTCAGGATTGTCAATGCGTGTTGGAGCGGTGCAGAGAGATCCATCGATGGTGTATGCCATGAGGCAGTGCATATTGATGTTGGTGAGACAAACAACAAATCTAATAGTGTATGGCGCGCCAATCATCGCCCACTATTAGATGGGGCAGCGAATCTGGGGATGAATTTGGATGCGAACCCTTTGGGTTCGCATCCAAATTCATCCTTGAAATCCACAACGCCTCAGATGTTGCTGACATGGGGGTGGTGATGCGATTTAAATCAGCAAGGGGCGAAAGCCATGTTTTTGTGAAACTTGCCCAATGAGATCCATTTTTTCCAGGGTGATCTGATTGCGACCCCATGAAAAGTTGGTGTAAAGCTTTTCAAATTCCAGCAGCATTGATTCGGCAAAACAAGCAAATAGTTGGCGAGCAGGCACGTCCATGCTAACGATTTGCATAATCTTCCAGTCAATGTCTAAGGAATGCTCAACAATGCCACCATTGAGCACGTTGACCCCCGGATATTGGACTTTTGTCGCTAGATTTTTGGGATAGCCGCCATCAATTAATAGACAGGGTTGTTTTAAGGTAGCCGGATTAATTTCTACACCCTTGGGCATACTGGCAACCCAAACAATAATATCTGCCTGGGGTAGCGCTTCTTCCATGCCCATGATCTTGCCTCGACCCAGTTCTTCCTGCAATAACAGCAGGCGTTCCTGGTTGCGCGCCACATACACCAACTCTGCAACATCGGTACGAGCATCAATCCACCGACAGACAGCACTGCCAATATCGCCCGTCGCACCACAGACGGCAACGGTTGCCTCTGAGAGGTTGATGCCTAGCTTAGGAGCCATTTGCTCTAGCTGGCGACAGATAATATAGGCGGTGTGGGTGTTGCCCGTGGTGAAGCGTTCAAATTCCAGTTTAATATTGCGAACTTGCTGAATTTGATTGAGGTTGAAGTTCTCAAAAATGATTGAGGAAAATCCACCGAGTGCTGTAATATCGATGCCGTGCTTTTGGGCATGAGCCATCGCATTAATAATTTTGCGGGTGGCTGCTTTGATGCGCCGGGTTGCCAACATCTCTGGGAGAAAACAGGATTCTACGTAGCGACCTTCGATCCGTTGCCCAGTGACACTTGTAACAATGATATTGTCAACAATTTGTGGAGGCGCACTACACCAAAAATCTAATCCTTGGTCGGCATATTCTGGATAACCTAGCTCTCTAGCGACGGATTGAGCGTGTTCTAAGCTTGTAAGATGACCAATTAAACCAAACATGGATAGTTCTAATTTATGCCTGCGGGTTAGGCAAGGGAGTAACAATAAGGGAGTAAATGAATACTCTTCAAAATACTACACAAGAATATGAGCTTAAGTGTCAACTCATAGTATAAGGTTGACAAAATTACCCGTATCTCTAGTAGACCCAATTAAACGTTTGACAACGGGGTGCAGGGGTGGAACCCCTGCGTGGGGGCGCAGCCCCACAATCTTTAGAAAACAAGACGATTTTCGGTAGTGTTTCAAATCTGTTGTTAATTTTTGGGAAAAGCGCGCGGAGCACGCTTTTCCCAAAAATTAACAATAAACAATAGATCTAGAACATCACCCAATTTTCTAACCCCTCCGGATCAATTTTGCAGGTGGCTGAGTAAAGGAGCGGCTGAAAGCAATGTCTTGGTGTAAGGATGTTGAGGATGGGTAAAGATAGTTTGAGTATTCCCTATCTCAACAATTTTGCCAGCATTCATGACGGCAATGCGATCGCACAAAAATCTTGCCACCAAAAGATCATGGGTAATAAATAAATAGGTCAGGTCAAATTCTCGCTTTAGCTCCAGCATGAGTTCTAGCACCTGCGCCTGCACACTGGCATCGAGCATACTCACAGGTTCATCGCAGACGAGCAATTTCGGTCGAGTAATCAGAGCACGGGCGATCGCCACTCGTTGCTGTTGCCCTCCCGATAAATCTCCGGGATAGCGATGATAGAAGTCTGTCGCAGGCGTTAACCCTACCCGTTCCAGCATAGCGCAGACCTGGGTTTTCGCCTCGGCAGGTGTTGCCAGATGGTGAATCAACAAGGGATCTGTAATACTTGCCCCGACCGTCATTAAGGGATTAAGACAGGCATGGGGGTCTTGAAACACCATCTGCATCTGCCGTCGCTGATCGCGGAGAGCCTGCCGCGATAGCGATGTCAAATCTTGTCCTAAAAACTCGACATGTCCGGCGGTGGGTCGGATGAGTTGCAACAAGGTGCGCGATAAGGTGCTTTTGCCACAACCCGATTCGCCAACCAGACCTAAAATTTCGCCCGGATAAAGGTCTAGAGTCACTCCATCGACGGCTTTGATCGTTTGGGTCGGGGCTTGAGAGAAGAGGCGGGCAATGAAATTTTGTTCCAGGGAGTAGTGCTGCTGGAGGTCTTGGATTTTGAGAAGGGGTGAAGGGGTGGAGGAGTGAAGGGATGGAGGGGTGGAGGGATGAAGAGACGGAGGGGTGGAGGGGTGTTTGCTGGGTTGCCACGGCTCCTCTGCTTTTTGATCCTCTAATTGTTCGAGTCCTGGTTCGCCCAGCAGTTCTGCCAGAGGATTGATGATCTCTGATTCCTTACCCTTGCCGCTGGCTTGTAGATGTAGGGCAGATTGAAGCAGCGATCGCGTATAGCTATGTTGTGGTTGGGTAAAAACGGTTGGAGTAGCACCGGCTTCTACAATGTTGCCGTTGTACATGACGGCAATGCGATCGCAATATTCACCGACCATTGCCAAATCGTGGGAAATCAATAACAATCCCATTTGCCGTTCGGCACACAGGCGCGTTAGCTCTTTCAAAATTTGCGCTGACACGGTGACATCTAAACTGGTCGTCGGCTCGTCTGCCACGATCAACTTGGGATTGAGCAAGAGTGCCAGGGCGATCGCCACCCGTTGTCTCATGCCACCGCTGAACTCATGGGGATATTGCGCCCAGCGATTAGCCGGAATATTCACGGCTGCTAACGTGGCGATCGCGTCTGCTTTTGCAGCTTTGCGAGACAGCTGGGGTCGGTGGGCTAATAACGTTTCTACACAGTGTTCGCCAATGGTCATCAGCGGATCAAGGCGGGTCATCGGGTCTTGGAAGATCAGGGCGATCGCCTCTCCCCGAAACTTGCGCAACTGCTCGGGAGAAAAGTCAAAGACCGATTCTCCGTTAAACCTGACCTGTCCCTCTATGCGGGTTGAGGCAGGCATAAGCCGCATGGCTGCCCGACCTAAGGTAGATTTGCCGCAGCCCGATTCTCCCACTAACCCCAACCGTTCTCCCGGATTGAGATCAAACGACACCCCATCCACAGCCCAAGTGACCGAGTCGGCAGAGGCGATCGCAGTAGTTCCTGCCTGCCCTCTGGATTGAGGATAGGCAACCCGAAGATTTTGGATCGAAAACAACGGCTCACTCATCGTGGTAGTTCAGCGTCGGCACTATAGATATTCAGCATGATTGAACGGCAACCCTGAGGCTGCTGGCAATCTATTGATTATCACGTAAAGTTGAGGACTTGTTTTTGAAACCTGGGGACTCGTGCGTTGTCAGTATTAAATTTGGGATTGCGATCGCGAATTGGCTCCTCCGGAATTGGAAAAATTAGCAGATCTAGAACCTTGGAAAGAAAGGCGATCGCCCACATTGCTCTTTGAAAAGAAAGCTTTGATTTGACTTTACTTTATAAAATAAGTATTATTTAGTTTATTGCCTAGTAAAAATAGGTTTATGAGCTTAGATGATTTAGATTTTAAGGTTGTGCAGCAGCTAATGCGCCAGGGACGGATGACCTGGTCGGAATTGGCTGGAATTTTGGGGCTATCAGCCCCCGCCACTGCCGATCGCGTACGCCGATTAGAAGAACGACAGATTATCGAGGGGTACACCGCTGTGGTCAACCCAGAAGCGGTTGGTTGTGGTCTGACGGCTTTTGTGGCGATCGCTCTCGAACATCCTCGGTACCGCCAGGATTTTCTCCAATTGGTTGAGACATTGCCCGAAATCCAGGAATGTCACCACATTGCGGGCGAAGACGATTACTGGCTCAAAATTCGCTGTGCTGGAACCAAGGAGTTAGAAAGGGTGATTAGCGACGACATTAAAGGTCTGTCCGGCATCCTGAGAACTCGCACAACGATCGTGCTCTCGACGGTCAAAGAAACGGTGGTATTACCCCTCAAGCCACCGACTGCTAATCCCGGATGACGGTGAATTAAATCGCCCTGAAGTCCTGTTATGGCAACCCTAAATAGGTTGTGAGCGGCGCACCCCGAAGGGGTGCGCCGCTCACAACACCGTACTGAATCAATAAATCGGTTTGAACAACGATGGATATTTCTTTTTTCTTCCGGGGCTTGATTATTGGCTTTTCGATTGCTGCGCCTGTGGGTCCAATTGGCATTCTTTGTATTCGTCGTACCTTAGTCGAGGGCAGACTCTTTGGATTGCTCTCTGGGCTTGGTGCTGCTACTGCCGATGCCACCTATGGCGCGATCGCCGGGTTTGGATTAACCTTCATTTCTGCTATTCTGATGGGTCAAGCATTCTGGTTTCGCCTGCTCGGTGGTGCATTTCTCTGTCATTTGGGCGTTAAAACCTTACTGTCTCAGCCCGCGACAGAACCCGCTTCAGCCAAACGACTGGGGCTTTGGGGTGCCTATGTGTCTACTGTGTTTCTAACACTCACCAATCCCGCCACTATTCTTTCCTTTGCTGCTGTTTTCGCGGGTTTGGGGCTGGCAAATACTGGAGGCGACTATGGGGCTGCAACTATTTTGGTGTTAGGGGTGTTCACCGGATCAGCCGGGTGGTGGCTGTTTCTCAGTAGTGGAGTCAGTGCATTGCGATCGCGATTTGACCCGCGTGGTTTAAGATGGCTCAACAGAGTGTCAGGCTTAATTCTCCTAATCTTTGGCATAATTGCGCTTAGCCCAAAATCATGGGGCTAAAAATTTTTCGATATGACTAGAGTGTTGACGCGATCGATTGGCTGGACGTTAATTTTGGGGCTGTTGCTGACGCTGCTTGGCTTTCCTTTGTTTACAGGTTGGGGTTGGGCAGCTACATTGCCAGATCTGCGGGGCGCTTCACCCCTGATCGCTCAAACCTCTACCTCGCTGCAAGAGCTACAACGTCAACAACAGCAACTCGAACAACAGCGATCGCAACTCAACCAGCAACAAGAACGCTTAGAAAATCTGCAAAACTCAGCAGAAAGCCAGCTAGAAGGCATTCAAGGTAATATCCAAACCACCAGTGAAAAAATTGCCTACAACGAACAGCAACTGGCGATCGCCAATCAACATTTAAAAGAACTTCAGGCAGATCTGGCAAAAGCAGAAAAAGCGTATCAAGATAGCCAATTTGCGACGGTTGCTCGGCTACGCTTCTTGCAGCGACAAAAAAATAGTGAAGGCTGGGCAGTGCTGCTGCAAAGCGATAATTTAAACGAATTTTTAGATCGACGTCGGCAACTCAAGCTGGTCTATACGGCGGATCGAAAAATCTTGACGCAATTGAAAGCTGCCGCTGATGAACTGGAACGTCGTCGCCGTAATATTGAACAACAGAAAAATGAAATTGCCCTCCTGACGCAACAGCTTCAGGCACAAAAATCGGAATACCAGGCACAGGCACAAACCCAACAGGCTTTGATTAATCGCCTCCAGGCAGATCGCCGCGCCCTGGAAGCCGCTGAAAATCAGTTAGAGCAAGACTCAAACAATCTGACTCAGATCATTCAACAACGGATCGCTGCCCAAGATCGCAATAGCATTGTTGTGCGGGGAACAGGTCAGTTTAGCTATCCCAGTAGCGGTCGGCAAACCAGTGGCTTTGGCTATCGCGTTCATCCGATTCTGGGGTATCGCCGGTTTCATTCAGGTTTAGATTTTGGTGCCAGTCATGGTAGCCCGATCCGCGCGGCAGATTCTGGAACGGTCATTTTCTCCGGATGGTATCGCGGCTATGGCAGAACGGTGATCATTGACCACGGCGGCAATCTCACAACGCTCTATGGTCATGCCAGTGAACTCTATGTGAGTGAAGGTCAGGCGGTACAACGTGGGCAAACGATCGCCGCAGTCGGCTCTACAGGTCTTTCGACTGGACCTCATTTACATTTTGAAGTGCGTGTTAGTGGAACTCCAGTCAACCCACTCAATTACCTTTAAATCAATCTTGTCGATCTCATGGCTGAAATCACAGTCTCGTCGCTGAAATCACAGCTATATAACCCGGATCTGACTTAATCGGCTGAGTCATCCGGTTCAATGGCTTGATGGATATCTTGAATTAACAAATCCAGATAAGACGCTGTTTCAACCTTTTTAGGGGGTTTTCTAACCTGCTCATCGTCAGTCGCTGGCGACCTTCGTTCTGAATGGGCTATCTGCCGAATCTGCTGAACCAATTGGTCAAGGTGGGATTCCATAATCCTTATCCTACGATAGAGGATGCTTCAACAATACGATGAGTGTAGTCAAAACTCTTCACTCTATTGAATCCTCCAGAAGGGGGATCGTGAATCAGTAATAGTGACTAAACTCACAAGATCATCCAGATCAGAAACACTTGATCTGCCTGGAAAGAGAAAGCTTGGGACTTGAAGTCTTAGAACAGGAACTTCACCCCCCAAGGAACGCGAATAATGAACTCCCCATATCATCCAAATTACAACATTTTAGACTCTGCGATCGCCTCTGAAAGCATGATGACAGGTAAGTATCGAGGTGTTAGTAGTTCTATTCCTGTGCCCCAAATTTATGTCCGTCCCCATACTGCGATCGGCTTAAAGTATCGGGGAGTGTCGTATCTCAAACTCTCGTAGCAACCCGAATGGGCGTATATCCATTAAATAGGAAGCTGCAACTTTTTAAGAGGGGGTGACACCCCTCGCAGGGGCAACGTCCTCTTCACCTCCCTTTTAATCCGGTACATCTTATATAGCAACTGTCGAGACGGTTAAATCAGGAGGTTGTGTGAGAACCCTTGTTCTGATTCACTCCTCAATTGCCATATGTACAACGCTTTGCGCCTGGATAGATTATGGTTTTTGAGGGAGAGCCACGCGGAGCGTGGTTCTCCCTCAAAAACGTGTCACGTCATGTTAAGTGGTCGTGCTCTGCGGGCACAAGACATCCGCTTAAAAGGGTACGTCGTCGTCATCCTCAACGTCTTCTACGTCCGCTGCAATCGGATGCGTCGATAAATCTGCTGGTGTTTGCCCAATCACACTATCTTCAGTACTATCCAAATTGACAATTTGACCATTAAACATTTGAGCCAGACTCTTGGCGGCTCTCAACACGTCATCTTCATCTTGCCAGTAAGTTTGCGGATGGGTGGGCTCTCCCGTCTGATCTGCCATGACCGGAGGCGGAGGTGCTGGGCTGGGTGGACTGGATTCTTTGGCGTGGGGTACGACAGGGCGATCGCCATTGCTCGGCGGGATCGGAGGCGCTGTAGGGGATGGGGTTGGAGCGGGGGATCGAGTTTGAGTCGGTTGGGGCGATCGCGGTGGGTCTGGTGCCGGACGTTCATGGGGCTGTGCATCTGGACTCGGTTGCGCTGGAGACTCAGCGATCGCGGCTACTTCTAAACTGATGCGAATTTTTTGGTTAAAGTGTTTTTCGAAGGCAGCTTCGATATTAGGCAAGCGATCTTTCGCCATTTTGAATAGCTTTTCAGACTTTGCCCCAATTTTGGCTTCACGCCCATTAAAGCCAACCAGATGGCATTGTTGTTGCAGCATAATGCGAGTGGAGTAGGGCTGCACCAGTTTTAAAATCGCTTGCCAGAGCTGCTGAGAATCGGGCGATGGCTCTTGCCTATCTGGCTTATCCGTAGGATTACGGACACTCTCTGCAACCTCTGCCATGTCCTCAGGAGGCTGTGGTTCTTTGACGCTGTCTGCTGCTGAGACGCTGTCTGCTGCTGAAGTCGGCGGAACTGGTTCTGCTTGAGGCTGAGGTGGGCGAGTGGGCGTTGTGGATGGGGCAGGGGATGGGCTGATGCTGGGTGACGGTTGCGGTGGCTGGGGATGGGCGATGGGTTGAGTGGTTGGAGCCGAAGTCGGGAAGGTAGCTTGACTGACCGCAGATGGCAGCAGCCCCAACAACGTGACTTCTAGCCACAGGCGAGGTTGGCTGGTATTTTTGACCTGCACTTCACTGCTGCGCAAATGTTGTTGTCCGGCAGTGATCCAGCCAATTGCAACTGTTTGGGAAAAGTCGCAGAGTTTTGTCCAGGTTGGCGGGGTGATGGCAACCAGATCATTGCGATCGGGCGCAGTCTTGGCAATGAGCAAGTCGCGGTAAAAGCTAGCCAGATTTTGCAACACGATCAGAGGTTCTCGCCCTCGATCCATCAAGTTACGTGATTTATCCAGAACAGTGGATGGATTATCCTGGGCGATCGCCAGCAACAGATCCATCAGATCTCGCTCTGGCACTGCCCCTACCAGATCCCAGACTCGCTCGACAGTAATTTCACCATCCAGCAAACTGAGTTGATCGAGCAAACTTTCGGCATCGCGCAATCCCCCTTGAGACATCTGGGCAATCAGCTGGATGGCATCCAGGGTAATGGGGATCGATTCTTTAGTGGCGATCGCACTTAAATGGGTCACCATATCTGCCAGCGGAATTCGGCGAAAATCAAACCGTTGGCAGCGAGAAATAATCGTGGGCAATACCTTTTGCGGATCGGTGGTTGCCAGCACAAAGACGACGCGATCGGGTGGCTCTTCCAGAGTTTTCAGCAACGCATTAAACGCTGCCGTGCTGAGCATATGAACTTCATCAATGACATAGACTTTGTAGCGACATTGAACCGGAGCAAACTGTGCCCGTTCGATTAACTCTCGAATATTATCAACCCCTGTATTGCTGGCAGCATCAATTTCAATAATGTCGAGGGCAGAGCCTTTGGCGATCGATACGCAGACATCACAGACGCCGCAAGGGTTTTCGGTGGGAACGTCACTCTGGATGCAGTTGAGCGACTTGGCAAAAATTCGCGCACTTGATGTTTTTCCAGTGCCCCGTGCCCCCGTAAATAGATAGGCGGGTGCAATCCGTTGCTGGCGTAGTGCATTGGTTAGGGTGGTGGCGATCGCCTGTTGTCCTACCAGTTCAGCAAAGGTCTGGGGTCGATATTTGTGATGGAGCGGTTCGTAAGTCACAGAGGCGAACAGCCAAACGAATGAGCGATCAGAGTCTAACTCTATTGTGACGCACTCGCTTCATTCGGTCGTAGTTCATCAATAGCAATTCTCAAGCGCGTGACATACAGGCTGTTGTGAGAGAGCCGCGCGGAGCGCGGCTCTCTCACAACAGCCGTAATCCTTCATTCTGTTGGGCTGGCAGAACACGCGATCGGGACAAATTTTCCGAAAGACTTAAGCTTTTTCGTCCGGTCGCATTTCCGTACATTATGAAAGCTTTAAGAGCTTATCCGTATTTTTATGGAAGGGTTTTAATCCATCGATTACCTTAGAAGAAAGGGTGCCCATACGTTACATAACAACGGTTCCGAAGTTTTTTAGCAAGTAAATTTTAAGATATGGTTTCTACCTCCCTGACTCCCCTGTCTGCCAAAGCATCCCGTATCCGACCCGAGATCCAATCCCTTCAGCCTCAATTGGTGACATGGCGGCGAGGGCTACACCAAAAGCCTGAACTTGGGTTTCAAGAAAAATTAACAGCCGCATTTATTTCTCAAAAGCTACGGGAGTGGGGCATTGAACACCGAACAGAGGTTGCTCAAACGGGAATTGTTGCGGTAATTCCGGGCAAACAACCTGGGGCAACATTGGCAATTCGAGCCGATATGGATGCGCTGCCGATTCAGGAAATCAACGAGGTCGCCTATCGCTCGCAACATGAAGGGGTGATGCATGCCTGTGGTCATGATGGGCATGTGGCGATCGCCCTGGGCACGGCATACTATCTGTCGCAACATCGGGATCATTTTAGAGGGACGGTCAAAATCATTTTTCAACCGGCTGAAGAGGGGCCGGGGGGTGCCCAGCCGATGATTGCTGCCGGTGCCTTACAAAACCCGACGGTGGACGCGATCATCGGGCTGCATCTGTGGAATAACCTGCCCCTGGGTACGGTGGGTGTGCGCACCGGGGCGATGATGGCAGCGGTTGAGCTATTTGACTGTGTGATTCAAGGGAAAGGGGGACATGGAGCCATTCCCCATCAAACTGTAGACTCGATTGTGGTTGCGGCGCAGGTGGTCAATGCGTTGCAAACGATTGTGGCGCGCAATGTCGATCCGCTCAAAGCTGGCGTGGTGACAGTAGGCAAATTTCATGCCGGGGCAGCCCGCAATGTGATTGCCGATACGGCTCAAATCAGTGGCACAGTGCGCTATTTTGACCCTGCCCTGACTCATTTTTTTGGAGAACGGATCGAGCAAATTGTGGCGGGGATCTGTCAGGCGCATGGGGCGAGCTATGAGTTTGACTATCGCAAGCTTTATCCACCCGTCGTGAATGATGCGGCGATCGCCGACTTGGTGCGATCGGCTGCCGAATCGGTGGTTGAAACTCCTGCCGGAGTGGTGCCGGAATGTCAGACAATGGGAGGAGAAGATATGTCCTTCTTTTTGCAAGAGGTGCCCGGATGTTATTTCTTTCTGGGGTCTGCCAGTCTTGATAAAGGACTGACCTATCCGCATCATCATCCCCGCTTTGATTTTGACGAAACGACGTTAGCGGTGGGGGTTGAAATTTTTGTTCGGTGTGTCGAGAACTACTGTAATGAATCCCGCGCCAGAAATTAGCCACTTGCTTGATTTAATGCCTGCGTCTGGGCGGATGTATTGTCGTGTGGTGGAATGCCCGACCCAGTCAGCGGTAATAGAGGCTAAGCTACCCTTGCCCTGGCAGGGGAACCGACCGATCGCGATTAATTTTGAATTGTGGAGTCGGCTTTCTAGAGGTCAGCGAGATCTATTATTTTTACGCACGGTTTGCTGGCTGACCCAGGTGACATGGTTGCGGCTCGATCTTTATTCCGGTATGGCTGCGGTGGGTTTGATCGGAACGGTGGTAGAGCTGGTGCAGTCTGATGCCGTTGGTGCCATTGTTGCTGGCGGCTTAACGGCGTTGGCAGGCAGCCAAATCTGGCGATCGCACCGTAGCACCCAACGAGAGTTAGAGGCAGATGAAGCGGCAATTGAGGTATCTCAGCGACGGGGCTATAACCCGACCGATGCTGCGCGATCGTTACTAGAAGCGATCGAAGCAGTCGCCCAGATGGAACAGCGGTCGGCATTGGATTTAGTAGAACTACTGCGGTGTCAAAATTTGAAAGCGATCGCCGGTTTGTCTACCGTTGCGATTCCGGACACGCTGCGTAACCGTTAAGGATTAAGCGTGATTATCTTTGGGATTGCCTGCTTGCCGATCTCGCTGCTGCCCAAGGGCTGGGCTGACCATGACGCTAAAATCTTTGCAAATTTTGCTTGTTAAAGACGATGAGTTGTTTCGTCTGGGGTTGGTGACCCGGTTGCACCGGGAAGCATTTTAGTATTGACATCCCATTCTCAAAAACCAGAAATTCTTGCCCTGATTGCCAGCGGTCAATCTAACCAGGAAATTGCCGAAACGCTCTATATTGCCCCCGGTACCGTCAGAGTTCATGTCCACGCAATTTTGCAAAAGCTAGAGGTTCGCGATCGCAATCAAGCGGTGGCGATCGCAATTGAACAGGGATGGGTCACCGCCTGAAGAGGTTGGCACATCAGTTCAGGGGATGTGTTGATCAAGAGGCGCGGAGCGCCTCTTGATCAACACATCCATCTAATCTGCTTTCACCTTGAGCGAATAGGTTTTACAGCGGCTGCCACGATAGGTGACATAGGTCTCTACCCGTTCCTCCGGAGTTGTAGGACTGTCGGTGCTATCGGTGTGATGGTGATATTTCGTGCCTCGATAAATCAATTCTGGCTCTTCTCCGGCGATCACCAGGGTGTTTTGTGACGCGACATCGAGAATAGCGATCGCTGCCTTGGGTTCTACTGTTTTTGCCGCCGTAGTTTTTGCTGCTGTGATGGTTGTCTCTACCGAAGCTTTTGAGGATGCAGATTGCTTTGGATTGGGTTGCAGAGCTGCTGCTAGAGGGACGGGTGGTTTGAGAAAAAACACCAATAGCAGCAACAGGACTAATGCAATGAGCCAGGGGACAAAAACAAACCCCGCAAGCACAACACCTGCGATCGCTGTAACCAGTGAAGCGATGAGCAACAGAGCGACCAGATCCATGTATGCCACCCCCTTTTTTAAGGAGTATATTCAGCGTATCGGATCATACACCTTGCGCCGGGATCAAGATCGCTATTATTGCTACCAATGCTTTACTACTAGGCTGAATTAAAAGTTTTATAACGGGGTGCAGGGGTGGAACCCCTGCGTGGGGGCGCAGCCCACACACCCCATGTTGTAAAATTTAGTGTTTGCAACACTACCTTGCCTCAATCTGATTCCATTCCTGAATAATCCGTTGCAAATCCGCAGGCAGATCTGATTGAATCATATCGGCATAGGCGGTGAAACCGCCCGGACTGATCAGCGTCACCGTAAAGAAATCGGCAGATCCGGCAGCGGGTTGGTAAGCCACTCCATTGAAATTACGAAACTGGTGCTGGTCTAAAACGTTGGTAAACGCTTGCACTTGTTCTGGCGATAGCCGTCGTAGCACTTGTACATCAGCGGTGCCATCGGCATCGGCAGGCAAATATTCAACCGTGCCGTTATCTAAAAGCCGAACGGCAGAGATGCGCCCAGCAAATCCGCCACTGGTAATTGCCCAAAACAGGACGTTTTCGGGCAGGGTTAAGCCAGTGGTGCGGTGCAAATCTGGGTTGATAACGGATGTCGTTAAGCTGGCGATCGCATTAAACCGAATGTCGGAACCGTCACCATTGATGTGGTAAACCCAACTGCGATCGCCATCGCTAACTACCGCTTGCCAACCTAAAATACCAATCGCCGTACACATGACATTAGGCTGATAAATCCCTAAACAGCCATCCCAGAGTTTTGGAATTGCATGGCTGACGGTCAGGTCTGCTGCCGATACATCCCGATCTTGGGCAGCAAATTGAATTAAGCGATCGCTGACGGAGGGAGGCAGATTATTGTCTTGTTCAGCAAATCGGATTATGTTTCCCGTCAAATCTGTGCGATAAAAATAGCTTTGATTCTCACGTCCGGCGGGCACCACTTCGAGTTGCCAACCTTCGACCGTCTCTGCTAGACAACTTTCAGCGGCGGTTCCCAATCCCAAGCAACTATCCGACCAGGTTTCGCGGCTATGACGCAAGATGCTGAGATCCTCTTTTGGGATATCCATGCGTCCTGAATAGTCATCCAATACCCGATCAACCAGCGTTTGAGGCACCGTTTCTGGTGCTGCACTCGGCGTAGAGATAGGTGTTGGTGCAGGCGTTGGGGTATTAGAACTTTGGGAAGGGGTCATGCAGGCGATCGCAACGGATTGCAATCCGCATCCCATTGCTACTACCACTAGCAGAGATAACAATGAAACTCGTTGTCCAAAGATCCGCTGTGGAGGATTAATGTTTCCCGCTTTTTGGTGAGAACTATCAATCTTACTCATCATGTTTTGGAGCCGTTTTAAGGAGATAGGAGAAGAATAGCCAAACATAGGAAATCCAGATAGCACTCTATTTAGAGTAACTGGGGCAGTTGGGCTGACTAGCTGTCGTTACAAAATCGGAGACAGCGTTGTTATGGTGCTTTGCGCTCGGATAGAACCGATTATGTTTTGAAAGCCATGCAGAGCATGGCTTTCAAAACATAATCGGGATTTCACTCGATAACCCATTGCGATAGACCAGGTTTCAAGCAGGCTTTGTTGAGCGATCGCGATCGCCCAGAGATTAATCGCGTTATGGCGGGTGATAGCGCATCAGATCTTTGAATGGTCTGGTTAATATTTTCTAATCCAAATAATAGGAATCTCTCTATCCAACTGCTCAAACCTACGGATTCAAAAGCATTTGGCGAATTGGATAAAGTCACGATCATCAGGGTTAGGCAAACGAATCTATCGACGGTAGCCAGAGTCCGTATTGATCAACTGCTAAACTTAGGTTGGCAATTCTTACTGCCTGTTGCGCGAGTCAATCTTTGGTTGACGGTTGGTCTCAAACTTGCATTTCCTTTTGCTTTCGGTGGCTAACCTCCGGTCAGTCCTTTGTTTTGTATCGTCCGCTTTGTGACACCAATCTTGCCAGATTGGATTCAGAATGAAGGGGTGTCAAACTCAACGCTCAAACCTTAAACCTGCAACTGCGATCGCTTATGTTGAAATTCCTCAAGCAAGTTAGCGACTATACAAAAGAAACCGTTCAGGCTGCTAAGTATATCGGTCAGGGTTTGGCGGTAACCTTCGACCATATGCAGCGACGCCCGATAACCGTCCAATATCCCTACGAAAAGCTGATTCCTTCAGAACGCTTTAGAGGACGGATTCATTTTGAGTTTGATAAATGTATCGCCTGCGAAGTCTGTGTGCGGGTCTGCCCGATCAACCTGCCTGTGGTCGATTGGGAATTTAACAAAGAAACGAAAAAGAAAAAGCTTAACCACTACAGCATCGATTTTGGGGTTTGCATTTTCTGCGGCAACTGTGTGGAATACTGCCCCACGAATTGCCTCTCGATGACAGAGGAATATGAGCTATCGACCTACGATCGCCATGAGTTGAACTATGACAACGTGGCACTTGGGCGATTGCCCTATAAAGTGACCGAGGATCCGATGGTACAACCCCTGCGCGAATTGGGTTACTTACCCCAAGGCGTGCTTGATCCTCATGATTTACCACCCGGTTCTCGTCGGGCTGGTAAGATGCCAGAGGAGATTTTAGAAGAAGCAGAAACCCAGGCATAATGGGTAAACGATCGCCCTTGCGTCCTTTCTTCGCAGAATCCTTTCTTCGTGGAATAGGGTTCGAGTCAAGGGATGGCTGACCACCGTTCAATGAAGTGCCTGCAAGATAACTCTGATGGAGATTGAAAAATCGTGAATCTAGCGGATGGGGTTCAAATCGTTTCATTCGTTATTCTAGCCACCATGATGCTGGGTGCTGCACTCGGTGTTGTATTGCTGGATAATATTGTCTACTCAGCGTTTTTGCTGGGTTTGGTATTCATTGCCATTTCGGGTTTATATGTGTTGCTCAACGCTGGCTTTGTCGCAGCAGCACAAATTTTGATTTATGTTGGTGCAGTCAACGTGCTGATCTTATTTGGGATCATGCTCGTCAATAAGCGCCAAACGTTTTCCCCTGTCAAAAACTCCTGGTTGGGAAAAGCCGCAACCGGACTGGTGTGTGTGGGGTTGTTTGCCCTGCTAGGAACTATGGTGTTAGCCACACCCTGGGCACTCTCTTCTGCTGTGGCACCGGGTGATAGTGCCACGGTTGTGATTGGTCTACACTTCTTCAGTGACTTTTTGCTACCGTTTGAATTGGCATCGGTGCTGTTGCTGATGGCGTTAATTGGGGCGATCGTCCTGGCGCGTCGGGAATATTACACCGAGGAAGTGGCTGGCGATCGCGAAAGTACCCTAACCCTGCCTGAGCGTCCGCGTGAGCTAACCAGTACCAAGCGTTGATAGCTAATAGCTGATAGCTGATAGCTGATAGCCAATAGCTGATAGCTGATAGCTGGTAACTGATAGCTAGTAGCTGATAGCCAATAGCTGATAACCCCTGACCCCTGACTCTTGATATCTATGCAACTGCAATATTTTTTACTGTTAGCAGCCGCACTGTTTTGTATCGGCATTTATGGACTGGTGACGAGCCGTAATGCGATTCGCGTGTTGATGTCGATCGAGTTATTACTCAACTCGGTCAATATCAATCTCATGGCGTTTTCCAACTTCCTTGATTCTGAAACGATTAAGGGACAGGTTTTTGCCGTGTTTGTCATTACCATTGCTGCGGCTGAAGCTGCCGTTGGGTTGGCAATTGTGCTGTCGATCTACCGCAACCGGGGCACGGTTGATATGGAGCAGTTCAACCTGCTGAAGTGGTAGTCTATCCGTCGCAACTTTTGGTAATTGCTAATCTGAGAGGAAGTAGGGCGATCGCCCTGCTTCCTCTCAAGCATGGTGGATTATTGGTTATCTATGACCGAACTTGATAGGCGATTCTGTTAGACGCTTTATGATTGATTCAAGTTTGGCGATGGGTACTTGTGGAATTAAAGCAGGTCATTATCATTCACAAAGCCGGTGATGTTCTCAGTCACCGTTGGGCAGATCAGTGTGCCCGTCAATTAGAAGCGCGTAATTGTCGAGTGTTAGTGGGGCCCAGTGGTCCTAAAGACAATCCCTATCCCGTTTTTCTTGCCTCTGTCAGTCACCCCATTGACCTGGCACTGGTGCTGGGTGGAGATGGGACTGCCCTGGCTGCTGCTCGACATCTTGCCCCAGAAGGGATCCCGATTCTGGCGGTGAATGTGGGCGGTCATTTGGGATTTTTGACGGAACCGGCTGACGTGTTAAAAGAGCCTGAGTCAGTTTGGGAACGGTTGATCGGCGATCGCTTTGCTGTGCAACGCCGGATGATGCTGCAAGCTACCACGTTTGAAGGTAACCATGGTCGCGAACCGATGAGCGATCGCTATCTGGCACTCAATGAAATATGTGTCAAACCTGCTTCTGCCGATCGGATGATTACGTCCATTCTAGAAATGGAGATTGATGGCGAAGTCGTAGATCAGTATCAGGGCGATGGTTTGATTGTGGCAACTCCTACGGGTTCGACCTGCTATACCGTGGCTGCCAATGGTCCGATTTTGCATCCTGGGATGGATGCGATCGCCGTTACCCCTATCTGTCCCCTCAGTCTTTCCAGTCGCCCGATCGTGTTGCCACCGGGGTCGGTCGTCAGCATTTGGCCCCTGGTCGATCGAGACTTGACGACAAAATTGTGGACGGATGGTGTTTTGGGTACCTCCATTTGGCCTGGACAACGGGTGGATATTCGCATGGCAGACTGTTATGCCAATTTCATTGTCTTGCGCGAAAATTATTCCTACTATCAAACCTTGCGTGAAAAGCTCCAGTGGGCGGGGGCAAATATCCGCTATAGCAACAATCATCGCAATTAGGTTTGGGCGATTTCTAGAAAAGGTCATCCCAGCAAATTGTAGGGGCGAAGCATTCGAACCATGATTTTTGCCATTTGCCAAAGACTATTTAACGAATGCTTCGCCTTTACAGGGGTAACTGAGTCCCTTTAGACCCAGATCAAATCCAGTTTTATAGGAGCGCGGCAGAGCCGCGCTCCTATAAAACTGGAAATTGATTAACGTTTCACAGGGCACTTAATCGTTCACAGACAGTAGAGAATAAGAACAGTTGTTCGTATGATTTCCCATGATCAGCTATCTTCGAGGCAAAGTGGTTGGCATCCAAAAGCTCACCAGCAGTAAAGTGATTTTGGTTTTAGAGGTCAATCAGATAGGCTATGAGGTGCAGATCCCAGCCCGGTTAGCCGGGGAATTGTCGGATCTGGGAGACATGGCTCAAATTTGGACGGAGTTTCAAATTAAGGACGATCGCATGGTGTTGTTTGGCTTTGCCTCAATGGCAGAGCGCGATCTGTTTCGCCAGTTAGTCAGCGTCAGCGGGGTCGGACCCCAACTGGCATTGGCGTTGATCGATAGTCTGGGGTTGTCAGATCTGGTGCAGGCGATCGTCTCTAGCAATACCCGGTTGCTGTCGCGAACACCGGGAGTGGGAGCGAAAACTGCCGAACGAGTCGCATTGGAACTGAAGACCAAATTGGCAGAATGGCGATTGCAGTCGGGTTTAAGTACGGTACCCAATGCATCTCCGATCGGGACGGTGCAAGAAGATGTCGAGATCACGTTGCTGGCGTTGGGGTATAGCAGCAGCGAAATCTTACAAGCATTGCAGGCCGTCGGAATGGAAAAAGCACTGGCAAAAAATGCTGATGCAGAAGTCTGGATTCGAGAATCGATCGCCTGGTTAAGTCGATAGAGCGATCGCCTATGATAAGGTTGCAATTCCTTTGGGTTTTCCAAGATTTCAGTTGTGACCGCCGTAAATAAATTCTCGTTTGTTGACCAAAAATTAGAAGAGCGCCTTCAAGCCCACCAGTTTCGTCAGATGCAGCCCTTTGAACCGGAGGGAGTGATGACGGGATGGCGGGGCGATCGCCTGCTGATCAACTTTAGTGGAAACGATTACTTAGGGTTGTCGCAACATCCAGCCCTAATGACTGCTGCCCAAACCTACACCCAGCGCTATGGTACGGGTGCGCCAGCATCGCGTTTGGTGACGGGCACCTATCGCATTCATCAACACTTAGAAAAACAGCTGGCAGCTGCCTGTGGACGAGAAGCCGCGTTGCTGTTTAGCTCTGGATTTCAAGCCAATTCTACCCTGCTGCCGACGGTGGTGGATGCGTCAGCCGTGGTGCTGTGCGATCGCCTGATCCACAACAGTTTGCTTCAGGGCATTCTTGCCAGTCGGGCGCGGTTTATGCGCTATCGCCACAATGATGTAGACCATCTGCGATCGCTGTTAGATCAGGTGTCGCAACGCACGTATAGCCGCATTGTGATCGTTTCGGAAACCGTATTTAGTATGGATGGCGATCGCTGTGATGTCGATGCGCTGGCTCAATTGGCGCAAACTTACAACGCTATTCTCTATCTCGATGATGCCCATGCGTTTGGGGTGATGGGTGAAGAGGGCATGGGGTTGGCGACGACTCATCCCGGCGTAGATCTGGTGGTGGGGACGTTTGGTAAAGCCTTTGGTGCGTTTGGCGCATTTGTTGTCTGTTCGCAAAAACTGCGTGATTATTTCGTCAACTATTGCTCCGGTTTGATTTACACCACCGCTTTACCACCAGCAGTCATTGGGGCAGTAACCGCCGCGTTAGAACTGGTACCCGGTCTGACTGCTGAACGCAGCCGCTTGAGTCAGTATGGGGAAACACTGCGGATTCATCTACAGCACCTGGGGTACTCAACAGGCAACTCTCAGTCGCAAATTGTGCCGTTGATTGTGGGTGATGAAGAAAAAACGCTACAGCTATCCCAATGCTTAGAGGATCATGGTATTCTCGCCACTGCGATCCGTCCGCCCACGGTGGAGCGCGGTACAGCCCGGATTCGCTTTACCTTGTC
Source organism: Calyptranema fuscum S582 (assembly GCF_055793305.1). NCBI lineage: Bacteria > Bacillati > Cyanobacteriota > Cyanophyceae > Oculatellales > Oculatellaceae > Calyptranema > Calyptranema fuscum. Next base: position 12,344 of record NZ_JBSLYH010000053.1, on the reverse strand, counting down.
CAGTCAGCACACCGCAGCCCATCTGGATCAGTTGATCAAAACCCTGAATGAATGGCATGAGTAACCAATCCGACGCGATCGCCTATCATGGTTGGGGCTACGACCATCGGTGTTGGCTGCCCTGGAACGACCGTTTGGCGAGCTGCCAAATTGCTTTATCTACGTTCGATCGGGGATACTTTGGCACGCCACAGACTCCCCGGTTTACAAGCGAGCGCCCCAAAATTCTATTGACGCATTCCTATGGTTTACATCTATGCTCTCAAGCACAATTTCAGCAGATTGATTTACTCATCATTTTTAGCAGTTTTATTGAGTTTCATCCCCAGGAGGATCGGGCAAAACGGCGATCGCAACGAGTTTTACGACAGATGATCCAGGAATCTCAAACTCATCCCGAAACTGTCTTGCAAACCTTCAAGATTAGATGTGATGATCCAGATATTCAGTCATCACAATCTATTGATGGGTTAGATCGCTCTCTATTAACGCAAGATTTAGAGGATCTCAATACCTGCTGTCTTACGATAGATACGTTGAAACTTATTCCTCAAGTTTTGATCTTGCACGGAACGGCTGATCAAATTGTCCCTGATTATAAAGGACGAGATTTATTTGAATCCTTCAAATCGAATGCGCACTATTTTGAAATTCCTGATGCCGGTCACGCGTTGCCCTTTAGCCATATGAATACTTGCTGGGATTTAATCTATCCATTTTTAAGTGCTCAAAATCTCTAAAAATAAAGCATTGGATCAGTTGGTCATGATGGTGCTTAAGCATCTTTTTACTGCATACTTTACTTCTATCTATAGCGCTGTGCAGGTTGATTCAATACGGTGTTATGGGGCGCGGAGCGCCCCATAACACCGTTTCTGTACTTAACAAACTTGCACACGCTATAAATCCAGGATCGATTTCGTTTAACCCATGCAAATTTCATCTATTGCCGATCCATTAGTAGATTACAAACATCAAGTTGCGGATCGGTTTGGTCAGGCTGTATTGACCTATAATTGTGCGGCAAATGTTCAACAGGAATGTGCCAAAGATCTGGTTGAACTATTACGCAAGTATCCCAATCCCATCCCAGAGGGTGTGATTTTAGAAATAGGGTGTGGTACTGGATTTGTAACACAAGAATTGGTTCATCATTTCCCTCATCATCCCCTAGAAATTACCGACATTTCTTTAGAAATGTTGGAATTTTGTCAGCGTCATCTTCATATTTCTCAGCCTCACAATCAACCCATTTCATTTCAGGTTATGGATGGCGAATGCTTGCCGATCGATCAGCCGACATATGCGGCGATCGCCAGTGGCTTTGTTTTGCAGTGGTTTGAGCAGCCAGCTAAGAGCCTGAAAAAAATGGTGGCGACGCTTAAACCGGGTGGGATCTTGATGGTTTCGTTTCCCAGCGATCGCAGTTTTCCAGAATGGCGACAGATTTGTCAGCATTTAGATCTACCGTTTACCGCAAATGTTCTCCCCAATTCGGAAGCATTAATTCAAGAGCTAACAGGTGATGGTTTAAGCTGTACTGCTTACGAGAAACAGATAAGTTTGAGCTATGACCATGCGATCGCCTTTTTCAAAAGTTTGAAGCTAATTGGAGCCGGATTAAATCGATCGAATCGGGCATTATCATCCACCCAAATGAAGCATTTAGTTCGCTGTTGGGATCAACACAATCCAGAGGGTATAACAATTCAATATCACATCACCTTTCTCATGATCCAAAATTCAACTGTGGCGCTTCATAACGAGGAATAAATAATGACAGACAACCAACCTTTTCAATTTCCCCAACGGTTTTTTGTGACGGCAACGGATACGAATGTTGGCAAAACGGTTGTATCTGCAATGCTGACCTTGGGATTAAAAGGAACGTATTGGAAACCGATTCAATCGGGGCTAGAACCGATAACTGATACGGACTATATTCGTACCGTTACGCAACTCGATGAGACTCACTTTATTCCCGAACGATTTCGCTTAACTCAGCCGCTTTCGCCTCATCGTTCAGCTGCATTAGATGGGGTAGAAATCCACTTATCGGATTTTGTGTTACCCGACACGGGGCGTTCTCATTTAATTGTTGAAGGGGCAGGAGGCTTGCTCGTTCCGATTAACAAAACCGACTTTATTCTAGATCTGATTCAATACTTAAACCTACCCGTTTGTTTAGTGGCGCGCACCCAATTAGGCACGATTAATCACACATTATTGTCCATCAGGCAGTTGCAACATGCCAACATTCCAATCTTAGGGGTGATTCTTAATGGCGATCGCAATCCTGCTAATCGAGAGGCGATCGCAGACTATGGTCAGGTGCCAATTTTGGCAGAATTAGAGCCGTTAGACCCGGTCAATCCTGCTACGCTAAAAAGCGCCTTTGATCACTGGTTTGGCTAGTCACTCTGCATGAATTCTATTTGGTATCCTTACACCCAGGCTAAAACTGCACCACTGCCCCTCAAAGTTAAGTCAGCGCAAGGGGTTTGGCTGGAGTTAGAAGACGGACGTCGTATTATCGATTGCATTTCGAGTTGGTGGGTCAACACTCATGGTCATGCCCATCCCAAAATTGCTGAGGCGATCTATCAACAGGCATTGCAACTGGAGCAGGTGATTTTTGCCGGATTCACCCACGACCCTGCCGAACAGTTAGCCGAACGATTATTAAAGCGGTTACCGTCGCCGTTGAGCCGCGTGTTCTTTTCCGATAATGGCTCGACCGCAGTTGAAGTGGCGCTGAAAATGGCGTACCAATACTGGCATAACCAGAACCAAAACCGCACCACGTTTATTACGTTTGCCGGGGCATATCATGGCGATACGGTAGGGGCAATGTCGGTGGGGGCGCGATCGCTGTTTTCTGAAGTGTTTTCGGATTGGCTGTTTGACGTGAAATCAGTCCCGTTCCCCGGAACGTATGGGGGTGACGAACAGGTGACTGAAAAAGAAGCGCAGGCATTGAGTGAATTAGAACGTATTTTTCAGCAACAGGGCGATCGCATTGCGGCAGTGCTGATCGAACCGTTAGTACAGGGTGCAGGCGGCATGCAGATGTGCCGACCGGAATTTCTTCAACAGGTGCAGCATGTTGTGCGGCAGCATGGGGCATTGCTCATCTTTGATGAAGTGATGACGGGCTTTGGGCGCACGGGGGATTGGTTTGCTTGCCTCAAAGCGGCGGTGACGCCCGATCTCATCTGTTTATCGAAAGGTATCACTGGCGGCTTTTTGCCCTTATCCGTGACGGTGTGTACAGAGGCAATTTACAACGCTTTTTATAGCGACAATCCGTTGCATACCCTCTATCACGGGCATAGTTACACCGCAAATCCCCTCGGGTGTGCAGCCGCACTGGCATCTCTAGACTTGATGCAAGAGAATGAAGTCCGGTTTCGTAGCCTGGAAGCAAAGCACTGGCAGCATCTGAGCCAGTTTCAAGACCATCCTAAGCTAGAAAAACTGCGGGTCACCGGCACAATCGCCGCCATGGATCTAATCACTGCCGATCAACCGGGGTATTTAAATCGCATCTCATTGACTATTCGCGAACAAGCGATCGCCCACCATCTCCTGCTCCGTCCCCTGGGACAGGTGCTCTACCTGATGCCACCCTACTGCATCACCGACGACGAACTAACCCTGGTGTATAACGGCATTCGTGCCCTTCTCGAAACCATATGAGTCTACAACAGACGGGAACCCGATCGAGCTACCCAACATTGCTATGGTTTGCATTACACTTGTTCAGTATTCCTTTCAGATAAGCTAAGTCACGAGAGATCTGAATGACTGCATCCAACTCATCTAGCCCATCCCTCAATCGCCTCAGCCGATTTGATGTGCAACTGTGGAATCGCTTTGTCGCGATCGCTCAACCCTACTGGTATCCCACCGAAGGTCGGCGCAGTGGTGTGATCTTTTTTGGCTTGGTCGCGCTGTTAATCGTATTTCTCATAACATTTTTCTTCTTGTTGATCAGCGCAATTACACTTTTATGCCAACGCCTGTTTCCTGAATTTATGGAGCAGTCAGCGGTAGGACTAGTTCAGTTGATCAAAGGCATTATTCGTTCACCGTATATTGCGATTGTGATTGCCGGATTGGTTATCCCTGCGATCGCCTTTTTTAGTGTTAGACGTACTGTAGTACCTCGGTGGAAACAATGGGCATTTCTCTCCCTCTTATTGCTTCTGTCTCTGTCTGTCAGTGGATTAAATGTACTGATCAGCTATGTCAGCAACTTTTTTACCACGGCTTTGAGTGAAAAGAATCAACCAGAGTTTTGGCGATTTTTGTTTGTTTATGCTGGAGTTTTTGTAGTAGGCACTCCCATCGTTGTTATCTATAAATACGTTCAAGATTTACTCGGATTGTATTGGCGAGAATGGATGACTGATAAATTCTTGAATCAATACTTCAGTAACCGAGCCTACTACGAAATCAATTCGGAGAAACAAATAGATAACCCTGACCAGCGAATTTCGGAAGATATCAAGACGTTTACCTCTACAAGCTTGTATTATCTTTTGCTAATTTTAGGTGCTGTAATTGACCTGATTTCATTCTCAGGAATTCTGTGGTCTATTTCTCAAGGTCTGTCAATCTTTCTGGTTGGTTATGCTGTTTTTGGCACGCTAGTAATAGCATTTTTTGCAAGAAGATTGATCTTTCTAAACTTCACCCAGTTAAGACGTGAAGCGGATTTTCGCTATGGCTTAGTACATATTCGTGATAATGCCGAATCTATTGCCTTTTACCGGGGAGAAGATCAAGAATTAGGTCAGATAGACAACAAATTTGGAGAAGTGATTCGCAACTTTAATTTGTTGGTAGGCTGGCAACGAAATGTTAGATTTTTCACAAAAGGCTATGAATATGCCATTGTCATTCTGCCTTCATTGATTATGGCTCCTATCTATTTTTCAGGGCAAATTCAGTTTGGAGATATTACTCAAGCTAATTTTGCTTTTGGTCAGATTCTGAGTGCATTTTCCATTTTCATCCTTTATGGAGAAATTGAGCGCTTAAGTGCATTGGCGGCTGGCGTTAACCGTCTTGAAACTTTTACCGAAGCGTTAGAAGAAACCAAGGAAAGTCGTTCTAAAGGTTTAACGACGATTGATACGGTTGAAGATGCGCAGATTTCGCTGAGCCATGTCACGTTGATGACGCCTAAAGGGCAGCGTAGTTTGGTGAACGATCTGTCGGCGGCGCTAGAGCCGGGAGAAGGTCTGGTGATTGTTGGTCCCAGCGGTGCCGGGAAGAGTTCCCTATTAAGGGCGATCGCTGGATTGTGGAATACGGGCACAGGTCGCATTACCCGTCCTGACCTGAGCGATATGCTGTTTTTACCCCAACGTCCTTATATGGTGTTGGGCACCCTGCGCGATCAACTGCTGTATCCCCATACCGATACGGTTGTTGATGAAGCTACGTTACGAGAAACGTTAAAGCAGGTCAATCTCGAAGACTTACCCGATCGTCTGGAGGGATTTGATACCGAGTTAGATTGGGCAGATGTGCTGTCTCTGGGTGAACAGCAACGACTTGCTTTTGCTCGGTTACTGTTAACTCAACCGCGCTATGCAATTTTGGATGAAGCCACCAGTGCGCTCGATTTAGCGAACGAAGAACAGCTTTATCAACGTATTCAAAACTCTGCGACTAGCTATGTCAGTGTGGGTCATCGTCCGAGTTTGTTGCGGTATCACAACTATGTGTTGGAGTTAACTGGAGATGCAGGATGGCGGTTGCTGCCTACAACAGATTACGAAGTCGATGTCAATGTGTTTTCGTAGGGATTGCGAAAGAGTGAGATAGTGCTACGTCTTTGGAACTCAAAGAGTGATGTGAAAAAAGCGTCGCTTCGCGACGCTTTTTTCACATCACTAGGCGTCAATCTATAAAATTTCTACGCTTCCGACTGCGCCATTAATGCGGACTCGCTGACCATTTTGCAATTGACGCGTCGCGTCGTGAATATCCATCACGGCGGGGATGCCATACTCGCGGGCAATGATAGCACCGTGGGATAGACGTCCACCCACCTCGGCAATGATGCCTCCTGCTCTTGCTAATAATGGCGACCAGCCCGAATCAGTATAGGGCACCACCAGAATGGTCTGCTTGGTAATCTCTGGAATGGCTTGCAGGTTAAGCAAGATCAAGACGTTGCCTTCGACCTCACCGGGGCTGGCTCCGATGCCCTGCCATTGCCGTGCAGTTATAGCCGCAGACCGATTATCGATTTGGGGTTGAGGTGGGTCATTGCCGTAGACCAGAGAAGGTGGAATCAGTTGGCGATCGCCTGCTAATTTCTCTTTCCGTCTCTGAATCAGCGGCAGCACATGCGCCTTTAAATCTGCGTCTAAATCTGCGGCTGGATTAGCAATTAAGCGTTGAATTTCCGCAAATTCCAAAAAAAATAGATCGCCCTGTTCCTGCAACCATCCAGCGTTGAGCCAATGTTGCTCTAAGGCTACAAAACTCCAGCGCAATTCTGCCAAAAGCCGGCTATAGGTTTCTGTCACGCGTCCTTTTAGATTTAACCGTCGCTGCACGGGTGAAGACGGAGATCGCTTTCTAGAAGCTTGTAAAGATGAAGGGTCTGACGTTGCTGCCGGAGCGGGACTGCGGAGATATTGCACCAACAATTCCTGGACTGGATGGGGATCTTCGCGCCAGCGCGGCACAGAAATATCAGTTCCTACCTGACTGAGATAGCCGTAGTCGTGCAAAAACTGATCGAACTGTTGCAAAACGGCTTGTCCGTCAGCCTGTTCAGCCAGGTGTGCCCAGATCTCTGAGGTTGAAGCCGTGTCTCGTTTCAGATCTGGCAGTAGGGGATCGGCGTGTTGAGCGATCGCCTGGAGTGCTTTCAGAGATGCAATTTCAGGTGTATGAGCATTGTCCAGCTCTGCATCTGGGGTTTTAAACAGGGCTTGGCGTACGGCAAAACTCAAGGGCGCGAGAATGCTGTAATAGGTGGCGCGTTTGAGTAAGTCCAGAATCTGTTCGATCCGCAACAACAATTCCGTCGGGGTCAGTTGGTCTAATGCTTGCGATCGCAGATGGGCGATCGCGGGGTCAAACCGTTTATGGGCATCGCGATGAAACTCTTTCTCTAAACGCAGTTCTCGGTTGGCAAGGCGCAATAATCCTGGCACATTGCTGAGCGTCGAACGCAATGGCGGTTTACTGAACTTGGCTCCTCGGGTCAAAAATTCTAGACTTTCCGCAGGTAGCCCCATGCGTAAAAAGATTTGTCCCAACAACGTTGCATTAAAGTAAGCGGCTGAATGATGTAACGTCGCTGTTTCGTTAAAATCTAGTCCAGCCGTGCGATCGCCCAACACGATCGTAAAAATCTCGCCCCAGACACCGCAGGTAAGTGGACGATTGATCGACCAGGTGAGCGGATGGATAAACCCCGGAATCACCTCAGCGGCAATCTTGCGCGTCCAGATGGGGAGTAGCGTTGTGATCGGGCGCGATTGTAACACCCACAACTGTTCACCGTCGTAGCTCCATTCCAGATCTTGAGGAATACCGTGATAGCGGATCTCTAGATGCCGTGCCAGATAGGCGACGTGTTGAATTAACCGAGGTGGAACTGTGCCTGTGCCTTCGAAATTCAGTTGTACCGCATCCGGCAACGTTCCTGCCTGTCCGGGTTGAGTATTCTCAAAAGATGCAGATGGTACGTCGGTCGCATGAACCCAGACGCGATATTGTTCCGGGGTCACCTTGCCTGACACAATCTGTTGCGCCTGTCCCGGCAATGCTTCGATCAGCACCGCATCGCCCTCCCGCCGGATCGGATCGCGGCTAAAGGCTACCCCAGAAAACACGCCTTGCACCTGCACCTGCACTAATACCGCCATGCCACTGTCTTCGATGCGGCGGTCTTGCCGATATTGCATCGCACCTGGGAAGGTGTAAGACACCTGGCATTGCAAAATGGCGTGTTCTAATGCCGCCTGACTGGTGACATCCAAAATGGATGTGTACTGTCCTGCCGCAGACCCCGCTTCAGAATCCTCACCGATCGCCGACGATCGCACAGCTAGGGGATGCTCGGCATCGGCATGGAGCGAGTTGATGAAGGGTTCCGGGTCATCGCCCGGTGGTAGCACCCAGCCCATCGGCACCGGATAGCCCCATTGCTTGAGTTGTGCCAGGGTTGCCGCTTTTTGCCCTACCTTGTCCACCGTCAGGGGTTGATTGAGCGAGAGCATGGCTCGATTGCCGCGAAAAAATCGGAACATTTTCTGGGAATCGCCCTGGGCAGAGTCTGCCGGTAAATCGAGATCATCCGGGATCTGTCGGTAAATCCATGCCATCACTAAACTCAGAAAAACGGTGGTCACAATTAAGGTGGGTTGATAGGGATGCCGCAATGCCGTAATCATCGGGATTAACGCTAACACCCCCAATCTGCCGAGTTGCCGTTCTCGCAGCACAGTAAACCCCACGCCGCCCAGCAGAAAAATTAAACCGGCTCCCGTTGCGTCAAACACAATATATCCCCAGACGACATTAGTGGTTCCGGCTCCTCGCCCCCAGCCATACCGTCCGAGCACCAGCATGATTAACGCCAACATTTCCCAGGCAGGCTCTGTTGGAAAAAAATAACGAGCCAGCAATACGGCAGCAATGCCCTTCGCCATTTCTGAAACGACTGCCAATCCACCCAGCCAGCGACCGCCATGATAAAAAGCGGCGGAAACGCTGACATTGCCCGTGCCGATGTTGCTGAGGCGTTGACCCGTGAGCCCATACGCAATCCAGTCGATCAGGGGTAGCCCGCCCAATAGCGGACAGAGAACGAAGATGCTGAGAAGCCCCAACGCATATGCCATAGATTCACCCTAGTTGCGATCGCTGCCCGCCTGTTGTTGATCAAAAAAATAGACCGTACGAATAGGATAAGGAATATCAAAATGAGCGTCATCGCAAGCTTGTTTTAAGGTAATCATCACCTGACTGAGGGTGCGTCGCACCTGCACAATGTGCGGAGCCGTCCAATAGCGCACGACAAAATCAATCGAACTGTCGCCAAACCCCACTAGATCTACCTCTACGGCTGGATGCTCCATGACGCCTTCTACGGTGGTAACGGCATCAAGCAAGCCCTGACGGGCTTGCTCTAGAGGCGTATTGTAGTCTAGCCCGATGGCAAGATCGGTACGACGACACGAATATTGGGTCAAGACTTTGATCGGACTGGTAAACACAATGGCATTGGGAATCACTACTTGTTCACCTTGATACGTGCGGATCTGGGTCGAGCGAATGTTGATATCTTCGACGGTGCCTTCGTAGTCATTCACAATAATTTGATCGTTAAGGCGGAAGGGTTCGTTGATCAACAGTAGAATACCCGCCAGAAAATTCTTAAAAATATCTTGAAATGCGAACCCGATGGCAACTGATCCCAGCCCCAATAATCCAATAATGTCGCCTAACCCCAAGTCTGGAAAGACAACGATGCAGGCCAACAAAATACCCATCACCCAGACGGCAACCGATGTGATTTGGATAATGAGAAGTTGCAACGACAGATGGTGCAGAAATCTTTCTACAGCAGTCTTGACCAGTCTGCGAATGGGTTTGACACTGTAGCGCGTCCCGATCAAAATGGCGATCGCCAACAGCAGGGCAGGGAGTAACTCAACCAAACGCCCAATCAGTCTGAGTAAGCTTGCGGTAACGGTTTGCATGACGTCATCCATCGACCTGGATACTCCTTTGTATGTATGAGAGGGCTGATGTTGTGGCTATAGAAATTTTTTGGGGTCTAAGGATCGCGGATTAAATCAGATCGAATATTGCATTGTTTGAAGGGGCGAACGGTCGTTCGCCCGTACAACAAATCATCGACGTTATTAAATTTCCATCCCTTAGGATCACAGATTAATTAACCTGTAATTCTTTTTGAGAGAGCGACGGCGGAGCCGTCGCTCTCTCAAAAAGAATTGGGTTTTATTAAATTCACGATCCTTAGCGTGTGTTGCGATTGGTGTCCCTTGCATAAGTCGAGTGCGATCAGACGTAGAACAGAGTAGTAGGAAGATTGGTAGAGCCATCGAACCGATCCATAGGAGGTGAAATAATTGCGCCCAAACAATAGAAAACAGTGGTATAGGTTGAACTGAATGGGTTGAACAGAGGCTCACCGATTTGTCTACAGTAGGTAAACGTTCATGGGGTCTGCTTCACGATATTGGAGACGGGTACGGCTCGATGCCACAGGTCAGCGTCGAGTAGAAGAAGTGGCGATCGCCAAAGATTTCTTCTGTCAACAGTTTCCAGAATGGATGAATCAAGCCAATGTTCCTGATGCCAGCCTGCAACGCCAACTGGTTGATGAGTGGCGTCAGCATGAGACTGCCCCGGATGTGAATGCCTCCCATTCTGCGGCAGAACTGTGTCTGCGCTGCTATGTCTCTAGTCAGATTGAGCACGTCTGCCTTCAGCTAGAGAGCCAGTTTGGGGCAGAACATGGGTTTACCTGTCGTGACCTATTACCCATGGTGTTAGATGACGACGATCGCTGGTCTACGACTGCAAAAAAACGAACGACGACCCTCTATCGCTCGCTGACAACTGAGATCTTGCAAACCTTTGACCCCAGTCGTGCCAGTTTGAGTACCTGGGTGATTCGGCTGGTGCGTCATCACAAAGATCTCAATCATTTTTTATTAGAGCAAGGGGTTTATTTAGTCAGCGATTGGGCGATTTTGAATGACACCACCCCCAATCAACTTCAGCGCATCTTATCCCAGTTTTATGCCCAGACGCCGACCGAAATTGAGCATGCTCAACGCTTGTTGCACCGCTATCACCAGGTCTATCGCCGCGATCGGTTGCACCAACGGCAGATGGGCGGACGAGGACAGTGTGTCGCACCGACTCCAGAGCAATGCTATCGCATGGCTCAGATGGATCGCCCAACCCCCTCCTCCTGTTCCCCAGAGGAGATCTTGAGTCAACTTCAGGGGTTAGCAACCCAACTACGCCACTATCGAATTTATGCCCGTAGCCACAAGTTGCCTGCCGATTCGCTCGATCAGCCCGAAATCTATACCGTTGTCACGGAAGCACCCCCCAATCCAGCTGCCGACGGAGACGATGAACCGAATGAATTTTTAGCGTTTTACCGAGAACAATTTCTGCATTGTCTGGATAGTACGCTGCAACAGGTGATTCGCGATCGCCTTGCCCTACTGCAACGCAAGAACCCTGAAACTGCCCACCAGTTTCTCCGTGCCTTGCAATTATTTCATTGCCAGGGGCAGTCGATGAGTGCGATCGCCAGCCAGATCGGCTTAAAAGCCCAGTATCAGGTCACCCGCCTGATGAAGCTAAAAGAATTGCGAGCCGATATTCGCCAGCGATTGTTAGTTGCCCTCAGCGATCGCATTTTAGACACTGCCAAAACCTACGCTGACCCCGATCGCCTCCAGAATCTTGATCAACAGCTAAGCCTTGCCCTGGACGAACACATTAACCGAGTCCTTCAGGACGCTGAAGCTGAAGCCAGTGTTGGCAAAAACCGTTCACTTGATAGCCTGTTTGCCCGCAGACTATGCCATCAGTTGGATAGCCGGAGAATAGAGAGATGATGAGTCCAAATCCAAACATGACCGACACCCTGGACTGGGAAGCATTGACCACCGACAGCCTTGACTTAACCCCTGCGGACATCGAACACGCTGCTCAAATCAGTCAGGCGATCGCCAACCCAGATCAGCAGTGGCAGGTTTATCTCAACACATTGGCACGGCTGGGGCTAGAACAATGGCTAACCGAACGGGCACCCGATTTGGCACGCAGCCCCATTCCATCTCCAACCCATCCGACGGCGAGTGGTGCGGCATCAACCCTGCTCGATACCGTTTGGCTGATGCAGGTGGGTGACTTTAAGGTCTGTGTACTGGCGATCGCCAGCCTTCCCGATACCGTGGTCAGCGTACCCGGTGCGGTGGTTGATGCTGCCGATCCGGCTGCCCAGTTTTACATCCTGGTCAACGTTTTAGAAGAACAAGAACAGGTCAGCATTGCCCGTTATCTACGGCAGGATCAAATGATGACCCTGCGATCGCACGCTCAACCCCTGACTACCGATGCCGACGGCAACTACAGCCTCCCCTCAAGCTGGTTTAACGCCGATCCCGACCAACTACTATTAGAACTGCGTTGTTTGCAACCCATCAGCCTTTCCCAAATAACCAGTACCCAAGAGTCAACCACCATGACCCCGGAATTTACCTCCCCATCTTCCTCCACCCCTCCACCCCTCCGTCTCTTCATCCCTCCACCCC
>NZ_JBSLYH010000052.1:0-50318 GCF_055793305.1 Calyptranema fuscum S582 | reverse complement strand
GGATGAGGGGGGTGGAGTGGGGGGTTAGTACATTGGGCGTTATAGGATATTGGAAAACTGAGTTGCGAGGCTTTTGGCTGACCACCAGGTATGAATCAAATCCACGATTCGTTGGGCAGCTTTGCCATCCCATAGTTCTGGAATACGACCTACCTTACCCTGTCCGTCTAAGACTCGAAATACCTCTTCGACAATGCGAACGGGATCTCGACCGACTAAGATATTGGTGCCTTCTGTCACGGTTTCCGGTCGTTCTGTGTTGTCTCGCATGGTTAGACAGGGGATACCCAGCACGGTTGTTTCTTCCTGAATACCGCTAGAGTCAATCAGCGCAAGTTGGGCTGCTGCTGTGAGCCGCAAGAAATCAAGATAGCCCAGAGGCGGAGTCACAATAACGTTGCTCATATGATCGAGGCGGTCGTTTAAGCCAAAAGTTTGCAGCCGATTTTCGGTGCGGGGATGAAGGGGAAAGACCAGTGGCAGGCGATCGCTAACGATGGCGATCGCGTCTAATAGTTGAGCCAGAATCTCAGGTTCATCTACATTAGCAGGGCGATGCAGGGTTAATAAGCCATATTGCTTTTCTGTTAGATTCAAGTCCGATAGAATGTTGGACTCTTTTGCCTTTTCGCTATGGGCAACCAGGCTATCAATCATGACATTGCCAACAAAATGAATTTTGTCCGCAGGGATGCCTTCTCGCCTTAAATTCTCGTCTGCAAAATGAGAGGTCGTAAAAAACAAATCGGCGATCGCATCGGTACAAAGGCGATTGATTTCTTCGGGCATGGTGCGATCGAGACTGCGCAATCCCGCTTCCACATGGGCAATGGGAATATGCAGTTTGGAGGCTGCCAGCGCACCGGCTAAGGTTGAATTGACATCGCCTACGACTAATACCAGATCGGGTTGATATTGCAGCATCACCTGCTCTAACTCGATCAGCATCATGCCGGTTTGCTTACCATGAGACCCAGAACCGACCCCCAGAAACACATCAGGAACAGGGATCTGTAGATCGTCAAAAAATATCTTAGACATCCGATCATCGTAATGTTGACCCGTATGCACCAGTTGCCACTCTATATCGGGATAGCGAACCAGTTGATGGATAATTGGAGCAATTTTGATGAAATTTGGACGAGCGCCGACAATATTTAAGATTTTCATGACAATGCTCCAAACAAAAGCATCCAAATGGGCAACAGCACCAACAAACCAACACAACCAAATACCAACGTTGTCACCGCCAGTTCTCGGTCTAGCCCATACGCTTCTGCAAACACAACGGTCGCAAATGCAGGGGGCATTCCCATTTGCAACACCAACGTCAGGCGCGGTTCCGCAGTGACGCCAAAAAACATTAACCCTGTCCCCACGACCAGGGGCACTAGCACCATCTTGATCCCCAGACAGGGCAAGGCTTGTTTGAGTTTGCGCAACGATGTCAGCCGCCCCAGTTGCATGCCAATTAACAGAAGTGCCGTATTAACAACTGCCCAGGCACAGCCCCTCAGCCCGGTTTCTACCATTTCAGGTAGCTCGATCAGGCGTAATAGCAAGCCAAATCCAAGACTCCAGAGCGCAGGGTTATACAGAATTTTTTCCATGAGTTGGACGTTGTTCTGCTGATTCACCGTTCCGTACCGGGTCGCTAAGATCACCCCTAACCCATAGACCCCAATAAAGGTGCCCAGCAGGTCATAAAACAGTGCCCAGGCAAAATAAGTCGAACCCACCAGATTGAGAACGACGGGAAACCCCATGTAGCCTGTATTACCGACCATCATCGCCAGCAAAAAGCTTCCCTGAGTTGATTTTGCCCAATCGCTCTGGCGCAAAAAACCAGAATTTAAACCGACGTTGCCTTGTTCTAGACCTTTGGCAATGCTCTTAAGCCGTTCATCGCCGATGCCTAAATCAATCCAAACCCAAGCAAACGCTGCACCCACTAAGATGGCAACCCAGGCAGTGACCGGCGCGATCCAGATCCATCCTGTTAGATCAGCTCGATATAAAAAGGCAACAATGCTGATGGGCACGCCGACCCAAAACAGAAATTTACCCAAACGGGCGGGGATGTCTTTCGGCAAAACTCGACCGAGAGCCCATCCCGACGAGATCCATCCAATCAGGGGAATGTATAAATTGATGAGAGCGTCAACAACTGAATTGGACATGAGGTGGGGGACTTTGAGGTGGGGGACTTGGAACAAGCGTCGATAATGAACAGACCGTCAGGTAACGCTGCCAGCCAGCAACCTTTCCTTGGTGGAGTAAGGGCATCAGCAGGCTACGTTAAACGTCGGGATCGGCATTTACAAGGGTCGTTGGGGCAACCCCCATGAAAAAAAAGACCCTGTACTGTTCCCTATTCGTAGTCATGGAGCAAAAGCCGTACTAAAAGGGCGATATTTAAAGAAATTCCACATGGTACCCAATTAAAATTGGAAATGCGACAGATGCTGTGTAAGGGTTTGGCAATGCCAAACCCCTACGGAGATTAATATGCCCAAAAATCTATTTAATTTGGGATGACTTGCTTAAATTAATAGAGCTCTTGCAAATTGGGCTTTTGGGTTAGCTTGGACAGGGGGCTTGGTCGCCGCCCAAACTCATCTGCAAGAAGTCTAATTAATAAGGGTACACAGAATAATCGAAGTGACGCAATGACTGCACACTACATTTAACGTTGTGATGTTGTCATTGCGTTTGCGAGGGTGACGGCTCTGCCGTCACCCTCGCAAACAAATAGCGGGATGAAGTTGAACATGACGTTCAACTTTATCCCTAAAATCGGTAGGTTATCGAACGGGCTGAATGTTAAGCCGGAAGGTCATTTCTGATTTGGTGCCGACGCCTGAACGAAGTGCGCCTTCGATTGGGATTGTATAACGAGAATTGGGACTCGCAACCAGGGCAATATGGCGATCGCTGACGGCTAACCCCTGGGTTGGGTCATAGCCACGCCATCCGGCTCCGGGCAAATAGACTTCAGCCCAGGCATGGAGATGTCGATCATTGGTATCGGGGTCGCCTTCTTGATAGCCACTGACAAAGCGGGTTGCCAACCCCATCGCCCGACAGGTTTCCATAAATAAAATCGTCAGATCTCGGCACGAGCCTGCCTTTTGCGCCCATGTAATGCTGGGTGGCAACGGATCCCCCGTTTCTCGAACCATATATTGGCACGATTGATAGATCTCTTGATTCAGTGCCGAAAGAAATGAAACGGTATTGCCGTGGGTTTTATGCCACAGGGTTTGCGCCAGTTGAACGGCGATCGCATCGGGTTCACCGGGGAAATTGCGTGTATGGCTGCCCAGATAAGGCGACAGTTGACTCAATAACGAACTGGGATAGTCTATGGGTAAACGGATTGCCCAGGGTTCTAGTAAATAGACAAACGGATTCTCTCGGTAGGTTTCTACTTCCGAAAAAATGTTGATCCTAAAAGTCGTCAGTACTTTGTCGGGAAACCAAATTTTGAGAATCGAGTTGCCATCCAGGTCTATATTGTGAGCCACTTGCATCGGTTCGGGATCAAGGTCGATCGAAAAACGTTTGAGGGATTGGGTCACATCACAACGCGGTCGCAAACGGATGCAATGGGGCAGTAATGTAACGGGTGCAGCGTAGAGATAAGTGGTGGAATGAGTAATTTGGTAAAGCAAAGAAACTCCCCGAGTTAACGCCAACGATTTGCTTGAGCCGATGTACTGATCGTGCAAACACTAATGTTTTGGAGGGAGTGGGGGCGCAGCCCTCACTCCCTCCAAAACGTTCAACTTAGTGTACTGCCACTAACCTCTAATGCGAAAAACTCTTCGAAGATTTTTTCGCCAATGCTATTGAATTGGATTTGTAAATCGTCTAAAAATTCATGTAACCCACGGTGAATAATATCTTCAATCGTAATGTAATCGAGTTGGGCACGGGCTTTACCTAACGTGCGCTCTGCGGGGTTTGTCCATACGCCGGGACTGACGCCGGTAATTTGGCAAAGCGATCGCTCGGCTTGCATCAGACAGAACTGAATAGAACGCGGAAATTCACGGTTTAAAATGAGAAACTGAGCAACATTCATTGGTGTAATGCGATGCTGACATTTGCGATACATTTCATACGCACTGGCAGACTTCAGTAATGCGATCCATTGCAAGTCATCCAATGCCGTCCCAATATCTTTCACGGACGGTAATAAGATGAAATATTTTACGTCTAAAATACGTGCAGTTTTATCTGCCCGTTCCAATAACCGCCCAATCTGCCCAAAGTGCCAGCCTTCGTTGTGCGCCATTGTGGCATCCATGACCCCAGCAAATAAATGGCTTGCCATCTTTACATCTAAAAAAAAGCTAGAAAGATCTGATAGCAACTGACCTTGGGATGCGTTTTTAACCATGAAATAAAAATCATTGACCTGCTCCCACATTTCCGATGAGATAATTTCGCGCACCGATCGAGCATTTTCTCGGGCAGACCGGGCACAAGAAATAATGGAATTGGAGTAATCCGTATCAAATGTGAGAAAGTGAATCACATTTTCGGCGCTGGCTTCTCCATAGCGGGTTTTGAACAAGGTTAAGTCACCCGTGGTAATCACCAACGGTTCCCATTGTTGGGTTGTTCCAGTGGGAGAATCGAGCAGCAAATTGAGGTTGACATCCACAAATCGAGCCACATTTTCAGCCCGTTCTACATAACGGTTGAGCCAGTAAATTGCATCCGCAGAGCGACTAAGCATACGACGTTTTACATTCTAATTTTTAAGTTTTAAGGTGTTAGCGATTTTGTTCCTCATGGCTTATTAAGGAGCGTGGATTAAATAAGATCGAATATTGAATTGTTTGGAGAGGCGAACGACCGTTCGCCCGTACAACAAATCATCGGCGTTATTTAATTCCCATTCCTAACTAATTCACCACCACCCACGTATCTTTGCCACCGCCCCCTTGAGAAGAATTGACGACGAGGGAACCTTTTCTCAGGGCAACACGAGTAAAGCCACCGGGGTTGACATAAATTTCTTTGCCATAGAGGATGTACGGCCGCAGATCAACATGGCACCCTTCAAATCGGTCTTCGATGAGTGTAGGAACTCGCGACAAACTCAGGGTTGGTTGGGCAATGTAGTTGCGCGGAGCCGCTTGAATCTTGTGGGCAAAGTCTTGACGTTGTTCGGGGGTGGCGTGGGGTCCCACTAACATGCCATACCCGCCCGATTCGTTTGCCGACTTTACAACCAATTTATCGAGGTTTTCCAGTACATAGTTTTGTTGGTCGTCTTCCCAACAGAGGTAGGTTGGAACGTTGGGAATCAGGGCGTCTTCGTCGAGATAATAGCGGATCATTTGGGGCACGTAGGCATAGACGACTTTGTCATCGGCAACGCCTGTACCGGGGGCATTGGCGATCGCCACTCGACCCGCCCGATAAACCTCCATAATGCCGGGTACACCCAGCATAGAGTTGGGCTGAAAGGTTAAGGGATCGAGGAAATCATCATCAATCCGACGATAGATCACATCGACGCGTTTCAACCCTTTGGTGGTGCGCATTTGCAGATAACCGTCTGCCACCACCAGGTCGCGCCCTTCAACCAATTCCACACCCATTTGCTGCGCTAAAAAGGAATGCTCAAAATAGGCGGAGTTATAAATACCAGGGGTGAGGACAACCACCGTGGGATCGGGCAGTCCTGGAGGTGCCAGGTTGAGCAAGGTTTCCAACAACTGGCTGGCATAGTCATCAACCGGCGAAATTGCCATGCGATTGAACACTTGCGGAAACGTACTTTTCATCACCCGACGGTTTTCTAAGACGTAAGAAATCCCTGAGGGGCAGCGCAAATTATCTTCTAAAACGTACCATTGACCATCGCGATCGCGGACTAAATCGGTGCCGGTAATATGACACCAAATTCCCTGAGCCGGGTGAATGCCCATGCAGGGCTTGAGAAATCCTTTAGACGAGTAAATCAGGCTCTCTGGGATCACTCCATCTTTAAGAATTTTTTGTTCGCCGTAAATATCTGTTAAGAACAGGTTGAGGGCATGAATTCGTTGTTTGAGTCCCTCTTCCAACCGTTTCCAGTCTTTTGCCGCAATAATCCGAGGAATAATGTCAAAGGGTAGGATGCGTTCAGTTCCCTGCTCATCGCTATAAACATTAAACGTCGCCCCCAGGCGAAACAGCATATTTTGTGCCACCTGATGGCGCTGGCGGAGTTCTTCGAGTGAAAGCGAATTGATGCGCTCGACGAGTAGAGCCGCTTCAGGACGAGGTTGCCCTTTGGCAATAAACAGCTCGTCGTAAAAATCTCCTGGATCGTAGTTAGAGAGTTGCACCGTTCTACCTATTCAGCATTATGTTTAGGGCTAAAGCCTTAAGTCTAGCGATCAACTAAGGCAGTTTCTAGAAAAGGTTATCCAGCAAATTGTAGGGGGCGAAGCATTGGAACCCTGATGTTTGCCATTGACCAAAGATTATCTAACGAGCGCTTCGCCCTTACAGGGGGTAACATCTTTTTTAGAAATCTCCTAACCTCTCAAAAAGAATGAGAAGTTCTTAACAAATATAAAATTGACGACTCGCATTGCCAGACACATCCAGAGGATCTATCCAGCCCATATAAAGCCTCTACCGCCAAGGACAACCTGATCCTTGGTGTGATTCCACCTACATGAATAGACGGTCATGAATTTATGAACTGTAGTGTGAGATACGAATTTGCCAGAGTGACGTCTGTGAGGGTACTCCAGGGCATGAGATTTGTCGCGTTTTTTCAAGAAGTGGTACGAGAATGTTACATTGTCTCAGGCAGGAATAGAGGCTGAACAGACTGTATAGTGGGCGATCGCAGTCTTTTCAGTAATTTTTGGGCGACGATCCGTCGTTAAATCTTCTTGCAGCAACAGCACTCCCCTATCGTCCTGAGTTTGAATGAAAGTAAGGAGACATGGATCAGCAAATCCAAGCTTGATGCGGATTGTAGATGTGCATCAGCGGTGGCTGGTTCACGCATTTTTGTCTGCCAACCTCACGGAGCTTGGGACTATGAACTGGTATTCACAACTCACGCACCTGATCCTGAGTTTCTATCGAGAAGAACCGGCTCAGCTAGAGCGTCTTCAACCGATTGCGAGCTGTAAACTCTCCAGACGCTGGGGCACCTTGCGGGTTGATTGTCCCAATTATCAAGCCGCAGAAGCGCTGTTGAAAGCAGGTGAATTGCTCAGAGAACCGATCGCCCAACTTCGCATTGCGCAACGCATCAATATTTTGGTGAAAGGCACCTTGATCACGGCGTTACCAGTGGATTCGTCTAAGATCAATATTTGGAAATTTTGAGATAGCCTGACGCCATCGAATTCAGATAGGGGATGTATTGCAATCGCTCATCGGCAAGCAGTGAGGTGGCGCGCCCGCAGGGCGCGCCACCTCACTGCTTTAATCCATTCCATTAACGGGGCTAGTAATCAAGCCTCGTTGTAATGCCAAAAGAGCTGCCTGAGTGCGATCGCGCACATCTAATTTTTGTAAAATGGCATGAATATGCACTCTAACCGTGCCCGGTGTGATGTAGAACGTGTCTGCAATTTCCTGGGTGGTTTTGCCGGTGGTAATCAATTGCAAAATTTCTTGTTCTCGGGGGGTCAGGGGTGAAACGGAGTCGCTGGTTGTCTTGACCTGAGCGAGGGCATGAATTTCGACCGTTGCCGTCTGATCCCACCACGATGCCCCCATGGCAATCGAGCGCAGGGCTAATACCAGGGTTTCTGCGGCGACGCCTTTGAGGCAATATCCTTGAACTCCAACCTGAATCAGTTGGTTAATTAACTTTTTATCGGAACGAGACGTGAGTACCAAAATCGGTAACTGCGGACATTTTTGTTTGATTTGTCGGCATGCTTCAATTCCACCCAGTCTGGGCAACCCAATATCCAACACCACGACATCCAAAATCTCTTGACCGACGCAACGAACAGCGGTTTCGCCATCTCCGGCTTCTGCCACAATAACGATGTCTGTCTGCTGCTGTAACTTCGTTTGCAACCCCAAACGAAACAATTCATCGTCTTCAACTAACAAAATTCGTAATGGATGACCGTTCATAACTAATCAACAGGGTTGCACGATGGAAGCCGGGATGAAGAAGCTAAAACAAGCACCGCGAGGGACACGATTTTCTGCCCAAATTGTACCGCCATGCGCCTCTATAATTTGCCGAGATAAATATAACCCTAGCCCAGCTCCTTTAGCCTGGCGATCGCTCTGACCCTGATAAAACCGTTCAAACAGTTGTGGCAAGTCATCACTGCGGATGCCGGGACCTTCATCCATCACTTTAACAATATGTTGTTCCTGATTTGCACCCATTTGAGACTCTAAGATAATTTCGACGGTGCCATCAATGGGAGAATGGTTGATCGCATTGCTGACCAAATTGGAGAAGACTCGTTGCAGTTGTAAAGTGTCTCCGTTGACCCAATAGTGCGGGTGGTCGGGCTGTCGATGTCTGAGGTGGATGGAAACCTGATAGCTGGATGCGAGGTCGCTCAGTGTATGGATGACCTGTTCGGCTAATACCGCTAAGTTGACTGGCGATCGCAATAATTCCACCCCGTCTGCATCATTTCGATAAATATCGAGCACCATTTCAACCAGCTGTAAGCTCGCCTGGTGGCTGCGCACCATAATGGCTAACACCCGTTGTTGCTCGCGCTCTAATCTACCAAACTGCTCTTGCTGCAAAGATTTTAGGGTTTCAATTGCCCCTAACAATGGCGTTTTTAAGTCATGGGTTAGCGTCGATACAAAATCCTCGCGCAAACTTGCTAGTTTTTCCTGAAATTGAAGTTTTGCTTGTTGTTGGGCGATCGCTTCCTGGTAATAGCGGTTGCGATTGCCGAGCACCTCCGTCACGGCTAAGGCAACAACCGCGATCAGCCGATTGGCGATCGTCGAGGCTGTGATAATGTGGCTACCCGGAACCCACAAGTTAACCAGGATCAGGATCGATGCCAGCAAGGTTAGACCTACGGCAATCCGACGATTGAGCCGGAGATTTGCCAGCAAAATCGGACCAATGTACAAATAGCTAAAGACATAGTCTGCCGACGATACCAACTCCAGCAAGATGATGATGGCAAACAACGCAATAATTACCCAGGGGACACTGGAATTGGGGCGTAGGTGAGGCATCGTGGGGCGAGAAAATGGCAATGCAGATGTCATAACCTGTGATCCCGATTAAATTGTGCGGGTTAAGGGGGCATTGTCTACGCACTCATCACCCGAATGGAGTACAGATTATTTTTTAAGAGCCATGCAAAGCATGGCTCTTAAAAAATAATCGGGTTCTATTAGACCCAATTAAAGGTTTACACCGGGGTGCAGGGGTGGAACCCCTGCGTGGGGGCACAGCCCCCACACCTTATGGTGCAAGATTTAGTGGTAGCAACATTAGTTCCTCAAGGCTTTAAAGCATACAGGAGTCAAAATGTAGGGAAACTCCTAACATTCTGACTCCTGTATTGATCAAGAGCGTTGACTATTTACTCAGCCCCTGACGTAACCGTACTGGAAACAGCAGATCCGAGGTCAGGAATCCCTTGTTCGCCATAACCGATTTCATCATGTTCTGCTGGATCTAAGCCGATCGTCTCAATTTCCGGTGTGACTCGGATGCCCATGATGGCATCTAAGACTTTAAGCAACACAAAGGTGCCCACACCCGCAAACACATAGGCGATCGCGATCGCAGCCACCTGCTTTAGTAACTGACCAGGAGCACCATACAGCAACCCATCTGCACCGTATGGGTTAACACTGGTTGTCGCAAAGATACCTGTCAAAAGAGCGCCAACGGTTCCACCAACGCCATGCACCGGGAAGGTATCTAAAGCATCATCGAGCCGCAATTTGTTTTTAATCCGGATGGCATAAAAACAGCAGAAGGCAGTAATACCACCGATCAACAGGGCTGCGACCGGAGTTACAAAGCCTGCTGCGGGGGTAACACCCACCAAACCGGCTACCGCACCTGTTGCCAGACCGACAGCGGTTGGTTTGCCCATCAGCACCCATTCCATCAAGATCCAGATCAGACCGGCACCTGCTGCACCCGCATTCGTAGCGACAAATGCAGAGGTGGCTAACCCACCCGACGCCAGCGCACTACCCGCGTTAAAGCCAAACCAGCCAAACCAGAGTAGACCCGCACCCAACATAATGAACGGCACATTATGGGGAGCTGTTAGATGACTGGGATAGTTTTTTCGGTTTCTTAACACTAAAGCTGCCACTAGAGCAGAAACCCCGGAACTAATATGGACAACGGTTCCACCCGCAAAATCGAGTGACCCAATGCCGCCATACAGACCCAGGAATCCACCTTTTGCCCACACCATATGTGCTAAAGGTGAGTAAATAAAAATCGACCAGAGCAAAACAAACCAGAAATACGCTTTGAATTTGATCCGCTCAACGATCGCCCCAGAGATCAACGCCGGGGTGATGATGGCAAACATGCCCTGGTAAACCATGAATGCCTGGTGGGGAATCGTTGCCGCATACGAGACAACGGCTTCTGGTTCTGTCCCTATCAGATAGTCGGTCGTTTCCAGACCAACCCCGTTTAAGAACATCCACTCCAATCCGCCAATGAAGGGGGTTCCAGGGGCAAATGCCAAGCTATAGCCCCACAAGATCCACGTCACACCCACCACTAACATGAGAACCAAACTCATCATCAGGGTGTTGAGGATGTTAATCGAGCGGACAAACCCACCGTAAAAGAAAGCCAAACCGGGAGTCATCAGCAATACCAGAGCGGAGCAAAGTAGCATAAATCCGGTATCTGCTGATACTTGAGCCGCCGCCGCTGCTTCTAGAGGATCGGGCGCTTGCGCCCAAGCTGCCCCCGGTAGCACGCCAATGGATAAACCCAAGGCAGCCAATAAAACAATCAGAATACGAAGTATCACGTCTAGTCAATCTCCGAAATCAAAACCTGAATTAATTCATAGGTTACATCCGTCAAACCTACAAACAGTTTCGGAGATGAAAATGTATTAATTCGATCAGTTTATTGAGATTTGAACGAATGATATAGACCGGGCTAAACGATTGTTAAAACTGCTTTATTGCATCTATCGAATATACTTTCGCAGTCGAATCTGCAACGCTAGTGAGGTATTAGACGTTCCTTACGCAGAGTTCTTTAATTAGGGTTTAGATCAGGTCTCAAAACCTATGGTTGAGGAATAAAGCGATTCCAGATAAAGAGGGTTCAGCCAGCGTTGACTGTCACAATATGCTGTCCGAACCCTCTATTTTTCCTTAGGAGTTTCATAAAAATAACTTAAATACTGTTTTAGGAGAGGGCGGCAAAGCCGCCCTCTCCTAAAACAGGATGGGTTTTAATGTTGTCAGAATGCTGATGTGCAAACTGTTGTGTGAGAACCCGCGCGGAGCACGGGTTCTCACACAACACCCATAATCTATCCAGGCACGACGTGCTATATCAGCGCATCAAGACCCTTCGCGGAGTTTATCGAGGACACTGCGATCTTCCAGGGTTGAGGTATCCCCTGCAATTTCTTGTCCGGCTGCCAGGTTGCGCAACAATCGCCGCATAATTTTGCCCGATCGCGTTTTCGGTAGGGCTTCACTAAAGCGGATCTCACCCGGACGAGCGAGCGCACCAATCTCTTTCACCACATGTTGCTTCAAGTCTTTAGCCAGTTCGTCGCTGGGGCTATAGCTGCCTTCTAAGGTAATAAAGGCAACGACTTCTTCCCCTTTGACTTCGTCAGGTTTGCCTACCACAGCAGCTTCTGCAACGGCTGGATGGGATACCAATGCCGACTCAATTTCCATCGTTCCCAGGCGGTGCCCAGCCACGCTGATGACATCATCGACCCGACCCATGACCCAAAAATAGCCATCTTCATCTTTGCGGGCACCATCTCCCGCAAAGTAAACGTGTTGTCCATCTTTGGGGGGGATGTGCTCCCAGTAGGTGCGACGGAAGCGATCGGGATCACCGAACACGGTTCGCATCATCGACGGCCAGGGATGCTTGATCACTAAATAGCCGCCTTGATTGGAGTCCACCAGATTGCCATCGAGATCCATGACATCTGCCAAAATGCCGGGGAAGGGCAGGGTTGCTGATCCGGGTTTAGTGGCGATCGCCCCTGGCAAAGGTGTCACCATAATGCCCCCCGTTTCCGTTTGCCACCAGGTATCCACAATGGGGCAACGTTCGCCTCCAATTACCCGGTAATACCACATCCAGGCTTCCGGGTTAATCGGTTCACCGACCGTACCCAATAACCTGAGGGACGACAGATTCCGAGCATTGGGCAAGTGTTCGCCCATTTTGATAAAGGCGCGGATAGCCGTGGGTGCAGTGTAGAAAATATTGACGCCATATTTTTCAATCACATCCCAAAAGCAACCAGGGTTCGAGGCACGCGGTGCGCCCTCATACATCAGCGTTGTGGCTCCGTTGGATAAGGGACCGTAGACGATATAGCTGTGGCCGGTAATCCAGCCGACATCGGCAGTACACCAATAGACATCATTATCTTGCAGATCAAAAATCCACTTGTTGGTGATGTGGGTATAGAGGTTGTAGCCGCCAGTGGTATGCACGACCCCCTTCGGCTTGCCTGTGCTGCCAGATGTGTAGAGGATAAACAGCATATCTTCGCTGTCCATCGGTTCTGCCGGACAGTCTGCCGACACACCTTGGCGTAAGTCATGCCACCAATGGTCGCGCCCCGGTTCCATATGAACGCCCTGCTTTGTGCGTTCGACCACCAACACGTTGTCTACAGTCGGGACGGCTCCATCTGCCAGGGCTTTGTCTACCTGAGCTTTGAGCGGCACGATCGCGTCTTTCCGCCAGCCCCCATCGGCTGTGATCACCAGCTTGGCTTTGCCATCGACCAGGCGATCGCGCAATGCCTCCGCACTAAAGCCACCAAAGACGACGGTATGAGGTGCGCCAATGCGGGCACACGCTAACATGGCGATCGCCGCTTCTGGAATCATCGGCATATAAATGCCAACGATATCGCCCTTTTTCACCCCCAAGTGTTTCAGGACATTGGCAAACTGACAAACCTCCCGATGCAACTGGGCATAGGTGAGCGTGCGAGAGTCGCCCGGTTCTCCCTCCCAAATCAAAGCCGCTTTATTGCGCCGCCAGGTAGTCAAATGGCGATCGATGCAGTTGTAAGAAATGTTAATTTTGCCACCGACAAACCACTTTGCAAAAGGCGGTTGCCAGTCTAAAACGGTATGCCACTTTTCAAACCAATGCAGTTCTTTTTGTGCCAGATCTGCCCAAAACTTTTGGGGGTCAGCCGCCGCTTGTTGATACAGTTGCTCGTATTCCTCCAGGCTTTTGATGTGTGCCTGTTGCGAAAATGCCGGAGATGGATTAAACGAACGATTTTCTTGAAGAGTCGATTCAATCGTGACTTCTGACATGGTACTGAATGGTAAATCAATAAGATCTTTCTCAAAGAAGAGGGACGGGGGTGAAGATAAGGCTAAAGGATAGAAGAATAAAAGTTAATTTATTGGGTGGCGGTATTCATGTAATGATTTTTTGTGGCACGGGCGACGCCCGCGCCACAAAAAATCATTACATTTCCAAGGACTACCCTCTATTTTTTAACGTCTATCCTTTATTCTTTATTCTTAAAAACCTGCTCCATTCTGCTTCTTTCAAAACCATACTTTTTCTCTACACACATTCTTCAATGTGGTAGTTTTTCTTTAACTTTGCGGGTAGTGGTATTGATGTAATATTTTTTGTGGCGCAAGCGATGCCCGTGCCACAAAAGAGTATGACTTTTTAGGACTACCACGTTACGATGCGAAATAATTGCACGCTGAGTGCATCTCGTTTCATTCTAACATGGCTATATAGTCAAAAAGTTATTAAACTAGAATCCGCTATGCCGAAGTTACGAATCACAAATTAATTAAAATCCGGACGTGTATGGTTGGCAGCGCGGCGACGCTACGCTGCCAACCATACAGCGCCATGCAGGTTGATTCGGTACGGTATTGTGGGGCGCGGAGCGCCCCACAATACCGTTTCCAGGCTGAACGACCTTGCACACCGCTATCAATATTGAATCCACGATTTTAACTATTGACGACGCTGGCATCGGCGGATGCTATCAAGATCTGTTCAACCTGACTGCGGGTTAAGTCTGGGTTGGCGCTCAGCACTAATGCCGCAACCCCTGCGATATGGGGACTTGCCATTGAAGTGCCATCTAAGTATTGGTATTTTTCGTGGGGGGCGGTCGAGTAAATTTTCACGCCTGGAGCCACAACATAATTCAACGGATCGGGCCCGGCTAGGTTGGAGAAATCTGCCAGGGTGAGACTGCGATCGACAGCACCAACGGCAATCCCCCAGCGATCGGCTAAATCAGCAGGATGCGACGGTTCTTTGGCTGATTCATTCCCCGCAGCCATCACCACGACTACGCCCTTGCTCACGGCATACCGAACGGCAGCAACAATCTGTTTAGAATAACTGCCGCCGCCAAGGCTCATGTTGATGATATCGGCACCATTATTTGTGGCATAGCGAATTCCTTTGGCAATATCGGGATTGCTGCCAGAGCCAGAATTATTCAGTACCTTGACCGGCATGATTGTGGCATCATAGGCAACCCCGGTGACCCCATAGCCATTCTTTTCAGCAGCGATTGTGCCCGCCACATGGGTGCCGTGTCCATCAACATCCATGGGATTGTTATTGTCGTAGGCAAAATTCCAACCCCGACTATCATCTACAAACCCATTGCGATCGTCGTCTTTGCCGTTGTGAGCAATTTCGCCTGGGTTGCGCCAAATATTATCGTTGAGATCAGAATGCTTGTAGTCTACGCCCGAATCTAGCACCGCCACCACCACATCTTCGCCTGTATAGCCATACTCCCATGCAGTTTGGGCTTCGATTTTGTCCAATCCCCAGAGGTATCGCCCCATGGAGTTTTTATCCCAGTTTGGCATTCCCTGACGTGATTGAGATCCAATATACGACGTACGAGTCGCTAAGCTGATTGCGGTGGTTACATCGACAAACCCATAGCCAGACTGAGCATTGTAATAAGACGGTGACGAGGACGAGCTGCGCTGGGCAAATGCCCCTGTTTTTTGTAAGGATTGACTGAGTAGAAATGACTGACTCTGTGATGTCGAGAACGTAGATGAAGAGGATGTAGTTGTGCCGGAACGATTGAAGAGTGTTTGCAAGGGGTTGAATTGAGGGGAAAGAGAGAATGCACCCATGAAATTAATACTCCTTTCGTCATTGCACAGCAATGTACATCTGGAGTAAAAAAGGATATGCAAACCAGCGATTTCTCTCTTGTGGTAGGTTCAATTTCAGCCAAATTGAATTATCGTGGTTAGCATTCCGGTCTGAATTTCTTAACCCTAATTTTCTTAACCCTAATATTGTGAGAGACTGCGTGAAGCGACGTGCCCTATTGCTGATCAACCCCCATGCTCGACGCGGAGACGCAACTCAGTCGCAAGCTTCAGATTACTTGCAAGAGTTGGGTTTTGATTTGGTTGATGTAACGTGGGAAAATCCGGATGATTTACCGAAGCTGATTTGTCAGCATCGCGATCGCGTTGATTGTGTCATTTTGGGTGGAGGAGATGGCACCGTTAATGCAGCGATCGCCGGTTTGATTGACACCAAACTTCCCTTGGGGGTGTTGCCGCTGGGGACTGCAAATAACCTGGCACGGAGTTTAGGGATTCCGACCTCCTTGAAAGAAGCATGTGATGTGATTGCTCAGGGTGTCCCAAAAGCGATTGATCTGGGGTGGGTGAATGATCACTATTTTTTGAATGTGGCAGGCATTGGCATTAGTGCCGACATTAACCAACAAGTTGCCAAACACATGAAACGTCAACTGGGAGTGATTGCCTATGCCATGACTGCCCTGCGGGTGATCTCTCGCTATCGTCGGTTTCAGGCAGAGATCATCTGTAATGGTGAACACATTTCCGTTAAAACGTTTCAAATTACCGTTTGCAATGGGCGGCATTATGGCAGTGGCTTAACCGTTGCACTCGATGCTGCCATCGATGACCAACGCCTCGACCTGTGTAGTATGGAAATTCACCATTGGTGGGAAGCGATCGCCCTGATTCCGGCGATGATCCGAGGTGAATATGCTACTGCCAAAAAAATGCGCGCCCTCTGCGGACAAAGCATTGAAATTCGCACACCCCACCCGCTGTTGGTCGATACCGATGGCGAACTCACAACCCAAACCCCTGCCCACTTTAAGGTGATTCCCAGTGCGATCGTGGTGTTGGTTCCCAACCCTGATCGTCAGGCTTAGTTAAACATGAAATCTTAAACCTCTGTGCCGTCCGCGCAGCGGACGGCACAGAGGTTTATATCTGGATGATGCAAACCCGGACGTTTTTATTGGCAGGGCGGCATCGCCGCCCTGCCAATAAAAACGTCCGGGTTTTATTTAATTTGTGATCCTTAATGAAATGTAGCGTTCTAATTGAGTTGTCAGTGCCAAGATAAAAACATCCGTTAGGCGATCGCAGCAATCAATGCCTAAATTCAATGCCTAAATTCACTTGCCAGGAGTAAGTCTCATGGGTGTAGAGCGGCAATGTCAACAAAAAACTAAGACAGCAGACCCGACAACACAGGAAACATCCGTAACCCCCGATAGAAGGCGATCGACGGACTTCTTTCAAGAGACTGTTTCGGGTCAAACAATTGATCGACCTCAGCATCAGGCTTCAACCAGAACTATTCGCACTAAGCCAGCTTTTCGGGGGCTATCCCATGAGCTAATGGCATCTTCCGCTTCAATGCCTGTGATTCAGCCTAAATTAACGATTGGGGCAGTGGGCGATCGCTATGAGCAAGAAGCCGATCGCGTAGCGTCTCAGGTGGTGCAGCAGTTACAGATGCCGAATGAAGGGCGATCGCAGTCAGAACCATCTGTTCAGCGTGAATCAATTGGGGTAGGTGTAGAGGATCAGGCTGTGCAAAGGAAAGCATCTCAGCCTTCAAGCCTGACTGAAAGCGAAGCCTCACCCAATGTAGAATCAGTCATCAACCGCGCCAGAGGCAGTGGACATCCCCTGGATGTAAGCCTGCAAGAGTCTATGGGGCGGGCAATGGGTGCAGATTTTAGTGGAGTGAGGGTGCATACAGATGCTCAATCTGATCTGTTAAACCGATTGATTCAGGCGAAAGCATTTACAACCGGGCAAGATATGTTTTTCCGTAAGGGCACGTATCAACCTGGAAGTCGTAGCGGGCAAGAATTGATTGCCCATGAGTTAACCCATGTGGTGCAGCAGAATGGAAATCAAATTCGTCGCAAAGAGTCTCGAAACCAGGACAACCAGAATTCTGGAAATAGTATCTCCATCTCCTCAATCGGAAGCGACCAGGTTCAAAGACGGTTTGGATTTGAAATTGAAGTCCCTATTTTGTTCTTGCACAAACGAAATTTTGCGAATGTACCAGCGCAGGGACTTGGGGGTGTAGGTCCGATGCCTAAAGCAAATAGGAACAATGTACCTTGTGATGCATCGATAAGGGCAGGTGACACAAATGTGTATGATGCACATCCCGATGGTGCTGATTGTCATGTGAATGTGGATCACAACGGTTCTCTTGATCCACTGTATCGGAGAGAATTGGAAGAATATGGAGCTACCAACGGGCTAACCGCTGCCGAGATACAAGGTCTGCTACTTTATACAGGTCAACTCATACCGCACCAGGCAAGCATTCTAGAAGTTGTGACCGATGCATGGGATGAAAATGCCCTGACAAGAACGCAAGCACGACAAAAATTCAGGGATGTAAGGGACTGGGTCAGAGGACTTTTTAACCAGATTCAAGGCAATCAGCAAGTCGCACTGGGAAACTATTTCATAGGTTCAACTTCTCCGGATGCTGACCGCTTTCAGCCACGTTTAGGTTATTTTCACTCCACCTATGGGGTTAAGCTAAGTCAAGTACCTCGCTTATTTGCACGGACGACCAACCAAAAAAATACCCTCAGGAACTATGCAAACACACATACATCTGAGCAAGAGCACGCAGACAATGTGCGTAGGACGTTTAACTCGATAGCTAGGGCAGAAACAGCACTGACAGCTATCAAGAGAGCATGGCCAAGGCAGGGAGCTGGTTGGTTTACAGGGGGACACCTCAAAACAAAAGGGAGCAAAGGTTGGAATCCTGGTACAGAAGAGGCATTATTGGGATTTCTTACATTGGTAGATAATTATTTGCTGATGTTTCAATCGAACAGCACGTCTAACCTGGGCAAGCAAAAGGTTGGAATGCATTATTACAAGAGCGATCTGTATGATCTAGCTCAACAATTACCTGCCGAGATCCTTAATCCATTAACCAACAATGCGGGGTTACGAACTCAGGTCATAGCAGCGATTGGGGCATCGGTGGGGTTGGCTGCGAACGCTGCACTAACTGGTCCAATGGCTGGCTGGACACTTACGCAATATCTAGACCAGATCTTTACGGGAGTTCATGGGGTACGAGGACAGGACACAAATAATGATGATATTTACGACCCGCTTCTTGCAGGCAGTATCAATCCCTGGAGTGCGAAATTGGGACCAGAGCAAATTGGACCCGGTGGAAGTCAAGAACTGGGTGTGGTCATGGAAAACCGACATCTAGAATACATGGATCCGAATTATGGAGCCAATGCGACTGCGTCCGCAACTCAGATGGCTCAAGACTTTGCACAAAATGCGCCAGGTGTGCCTGGGCGTGATACAGCTACGTTCGAGTCTATCAAAGCAAGAGAGGCTGGTCCTGCAAGACGACCGATAGGCGAGTGGGTCAATATGATGCTGAACATATATGACATGCTTGTAGATATCAATCAATAGTGCGATCGCCATTTTTATAATGCGATCGCCATCACTGCCCTAGATGATCCTTAGGATCGTGGATTTAATAGAACTTAATTCTTTTTGAGAGCACGACGGTTTAACTGTCGCGCTCTCAAAGGGAATTACAGGTTACTTTATCTGCAATCCTTACGTGAAAAACATGCTTCCATAAAAAACTACATATCCCGGTTAAGAAACATCTCTCAAACAGAAAGAAATTCTTTAGCAAAATAGTAAGTCATTTGACTGAACATAGAATCTATTTTGTATAGTGTTCCTGTAAAACAAGCTACCAAATCTCTTGTTGCTTGAATGAACCCTAAAGTACAAAGCTAAAGCAATTCACCCACCTATTGGGTTGTGTTTGAAAGGTGTTGGTATGGTTTTGAAAAGTCCGCGCAGTGGGCTTTTCAAAACCATACCAATGTATCTATAATCTCAGCTGTAGTATTTTTTGTCTCGATATCCCGTGTTACGGAGCTATTGATTTTAATCACATTTGAAAAATGTGGAATTCAAAATTTCACATTTACAAGACAGTCTGACCTTGAGCAATACTCGTGTTCTTTGAGGATGCTTCAATGCTTCAGGATTTGGATAACACCTTGCAAGAGTTGCTGAGCAAAGAGCTATCATCTGACTTGTCTCGGCAAGTTACTTTTAGCTTTGATACACCCAATAAAGAATCGATTACTAAAACCCCTGCAATTAATTTATTTCTCTACGACATTCGAGAGAATCTAGAGCTACGGACGGGGGTGGGAACGGTACAACGTCAGGGAAATGGAACAGCACTACAACGGCGTCCTGCGGCGCGGGTTGATTGTTCTTACTTGATTACGGTGTGGCCTAAAAATCCATCTGATCCAGCGGAGGAACATCGACTTTTAGGCGAGGTGATGAAGGTTTTGCTGCGACATCCCAGGCTGCCGCCTGAAGTGTTGCAAGGGAGCTTGAAGGGACAGGAGCCGCCCTTGCGAGCGCTGACATTGCGTCCGGGACAGTTGCAAAGTTTAGGGGAGTTTTGGCAGGCGATGGGTGGCAAACCGAAAGCTGCTTTGAATTATACGGTAACGATTTCGATCGCCGTTCATGAAGTGGCAGAAGTAGTGCCGTTGGTCGTGTCTCGGCAAATCTAGGGTTAATCTTGAATCAGGTGTAGATGATGTCTCAGTGGGTCAAGTTACAACCAACTCGTCATCAGGTGGCGATCGCCGGACTGGTCAGCGATGCCCAAACCGGGAACGTTATAGCCGGAGCATTTGTTGAGATGATTCACATGCCAGAGTCATTCCAGCAACGGTTACAGCTAAAAGCGATGCAATATGGTGTGCGATGGGCAAGTTTGCCCCAGCGCCCAGATCAGACTTATACCGCCACGGATGGTTCGTTCTATTTTGTCGATTTGCCCGATGGAGACTATACACTATCCGTCACATTGCCGGGGGTAGGAACTCGCTACGGTTCTGCTCAAACGACAGTTACCGTGACACGCGATCGCGATCAGATTCACCGAGCAACGGCGGCGATCGCTCTGCCACCCACGACACTCAAAGGTACGATTCAAGCGTCCAATCAGGAGCCGATTGGAATGGCTAAAATTTGGCTGGAAGGCAGTAATATCAGCACCTTCAGCAATAGTGACGGTCAGTATCTGTTGACGGGGTTAGAAGTCTGGGAGCGATCGCCATCCAGCTCTCCGGATCAAGCACCCAAGCCACTTGTTCATGTGTCAGCCCCAGGGTATCAAACCGTTTCTCAAGGCATATGGCTCAGCCAGGGTGCTGTGAAGCATTTAGATTTCAAATTCGTTAAATAAACGTCCCTTCTCAGGGGGATAGAAATGCGTACCATCCATTCTTATCTCCTGCAATTTGCTCACGGTTGATTTGAACTGCCCCGTTCGTTTTGATTGCACACTTCACTACAAGGAAGCAAACCAATGGTCACCTATCCCAATCAAGCCCCCGGCGTTTATGTGATCGAGCAGAAATCAGGGTCTGCACCCATCGTTGGCGTTGGCACCAGTACGGCTGGGTTCATTGGTATTTTCACCTTAACTGGTAGTTCCGCATCCTCTAGTTCAAGCAGTACGGTTAATACATCACCCCCCCAACCGACGATTCAAGCGGTTGGCAGTAAAGACGCACCCGTTGACATTGGCACAGGCGATGGTAGTAAAAAGGAATTTGAATTACCCAAGCCATCGGCATTGAGTGCGGCTGAAGTCGTGACAGATTCGGGATTTAGTTTTCTGGTAGACGGTCGAGAACGAACCGCCGTGACCTTACGGAATGATGGCAGCAAAGCCTTTGTTGCGTTCACGGGTAATGCACCAGCTGATGGTGCTAAGGTGACAGGATTTTTCTCGGTGCGGGTTCCTGCGCCTGTGCCAACGCCTACCGCAACGCCTGCCCCCAGTGTTACCACACCCTTGCTTTCTGCCGACTTAGCCGTTGCCGGAGATGTCAGGCTGTGTACTAACTTCACCGAGTTCAAGAAGTTTTTTGGTGATTTTTCCAGTGTGTCGGGTCAGAATCTATTGGCTCATGCGGTGTTTGGCTTCTTCAGGAATGGGGGTACCCGCTGTTATGTGGTACGGGTTGAGAATGAAACGGATATTAATATCGCTCTAGACAAGTTTGAAGCTATTGATGAAATTGCGATCGTTGCCGCTCCTGGAGTGACGACTGCCTCGACGTTAGGGGCGATCGTTGCCCATTGCGAAAATTTGCAAGATCGGGTGGCAGTGTTGGATGCACCGGAACAGGTCGAAGATAACACAGGGAATCTCAAGCTAGAGTTGCTCGATCCCAATAACACCAGCAAGGTGATTCCCGGTAATTCTGAATATGCTGCTTTATATTTTCCCTGGATCAAGGTGTTTGATCCTATCACCAAGGCTCAGAATCAGACGGGGGATGGCTTGAAAGCTGTGCCTCCCAGCGGTCATGTGGCGGGGATGTATGCCCGTGTTGATGCCCAGCGGGGTGTATTTAAAGCGCCTGCCAATGAGCCGTTGTTGGGTGCCGTTGGGTTGAAGTATGACATCAGCAAGGCAAAACAAGAAATTCTCAACCCCAATGGCATCAATTGCATTCGCAATTTGAATGGTAATATTCGGGTGTGGGGCGCTCGCACATTGGGCGGCAACAGCAATGGCGAATTCAAATATATCAATGTCCGGCGTTTGTTTAACTACTTGCGAGAATCAATTGATGAAGGCACTCAATGGACGGTGTTTGAACCCAATTCCCCAGATTTGTGGGCACGCATCCGTCGCAGTGCGACAGCTTTTTTGCTGACCGTTTGGCGTAGTGGTGCATTGTTTGGTGATACGCCAGAGCAAGCCTTTTATGTCAAGTGTGATGAAGAAACCAATCCACCTGAAATCAGGGAGCAAGGTCAGGTGGTTACAGAGATTGGGGTTTCGGTGGTGAAGCCCGCAGAATTTGTCATCTTTACGCTCAGCCAATGGTCGGGACCTGGTGGGAGTTGAAGGTTGTAAACATCACCTGTTGAAATCGTCCTTTGTTGAGAAACGCCCCCATGACGACTGCACTGCCCAACACGTCTCAGATTCCCGGTGTCCATCGGGATGACGTCTTTTCGACAACCCCGCCTGAATTCTTAACGGGAGTACCTGTGTTCTTGGGCTTCACGGCAGAGTATGATGCTCAGGGGAAATCGGTCTCGTTGCAGCACGCCCAAAAGCTAACCCTGTGGCATGAATTTTACCAATACTTTGGTAAGCCTGTAGTAGAGGGCTATCTGGCGTATGCTGTGCATGGGTTTTTTGAAAATGGGGGTCGGGTCTGCTACGTATTGCGGCTCAAAGAAATGAATCTAGCCGCCTTAACAGCGGCGCTAGCCGTGGTGGAATCTTTAGATGCCGTTGATTTAATTAGCGTGCCCGATCTTGCCAATTTGCAAGACCCGAATCCCATCACCCAAGTGCCCCAATTGAATCAGATTCAACAACTACAGGCTTTAGTGTTGCAGCACTGTGAAAAAATGGGCGATCGCTTTGCTATTCTAGATGCGCCCAGAAATGTTTCCGTCGATCAACTATCTGCCCATGCCCAAAAACTGGATAGCCCTAATGGGGCGCTGTATACGCCCTGGTTAAAGGTACTACCATTTTCTGATTCATCGGCTGCAAACCCTGACTTGCTACCACTTTTGGTACCCCCTTGCGGTCATATCGCAGGTACCTATGCTAAAAGCGATCGCGATGTTGGCACCCATAAAACCCCTGCCAACTATCCGTTAGAAGGGGTAGTCGATCTCAGTACGGCTTTATCGCCGACCGATCAAATTGACCTCAATCCTGAAGCCAAAGCCGGAATCAACTGTTTGCGCAGCTTACCCGGACGAGGCATCCGAGTGTGGGGCACCCGCACCTTGAGTTCCGATTCCAATTGGATCTATATCAATGTCCGTCGATTATTTCTTACCGTTCGACGTTGGATCGAACAAAACCTGGCAGATGTGACCTTTGAACCCAATGATTTCAATCTTTGGGTACGAATCGAACGTGAACTCATTGCTTACCTTGAATCATTGCTGCATCAAGGTGCCTTGCAAGGACGTACCCCCCAAGAGGCTTTCTATGTGAAATGTAATGCAGAAACCAATCCCCCCGAAATCCGCGATCGCGGACACGTCGTCACCGAAATTGGGCTGGCACCCACCGTCCCCAGTGAATTCATTGTCATCCGACTGATTCATGGTGATACCGGAGTCATGCTAGAAGGCTAATAGCTAATAGCTAACAGCTAATAGCTAACAGCTGTTAGAAAAATTTCCAATCGATACAAAATTTGTCCTATCTCTGTCCCCTATCCCCTAATCCCTACCAGAGGTTTAACTATGCCCGACATTCGCCCGCCCCATAATCCCGATCCCTACGGTGGCTATAACTTTTTTGTGGAGTGGAACGGCATCATTCATGCTGGATTCAAACAATGTTCTGGGTTGGATTCGACCCAAAGTGCAGGCGAGTACCGCGAAGGCACCGATCCGCTAACCAAGCGTAAAGTGCCAGGGTTAAATACTTACAGCAATATCACTTTGCAACGGGGCATTACAAACAATGATGAGCTATGGAAATGGCGACAAAACTTGATGCAAGGGACTGCTGATCGGCGTGAAATTTCGATTGTTTTATTGAATGATCGGGGAGAAGAAAGAATTCGTTGGAATCTTTCCAACTGTTGGCCTTCCAGCTGGAAAGCCCCTGAATTAGATGCAACGAATGATGGAGCCGCGATCGAAACCCTGGAACTTGTTCATGAAGGGGTCACGGTAGATAAGTGGTCTTAAGGATCGTGGATTTAATAAAGCCAAAGATTGATTTTTGTCAGCGCGGCGGAGCCGCGCTGACAACACATCCATTTCGATCACTAACCACCCATAGCTGACAGCGACAACGTAGAGAGCAATCACCATGCAGCAAACAGAGTTTCCCTTTACTTTACCCCAGGGGTATATAGACCCAGAGGGAACGATTCATCGGGATGGCACGATGCGATTATCGACCGCCTATGATGAGATTGCGCCGTTACAAGATCCACGGGTGCAGCGCAATCCGGGCTACCTGGTGATCATCCTGTTGTCACGGGTGATTACTCGACTGGGCACCCTCCAGCAAATCAATCCCAAGATGATGGAAGGGCTATTTTCGGGCGATCTGATCTACTTGCAAGATCTATATCAACGGATCAACCAAAACGGTCATAGTCGGCTATTGGTCAGTTGTCCTCATTGCCAGGGAGAGTTTGAAGTGGAGACTGTACCTCTGGGGGAGTGAGTCGCTACCCCCCCGATCGCTTATTGGAGGAGGTAGCGTATATTGCGTATCACTTTCACTGGACACCGGATCAAATCATGACGATGGCACATCGAGAACGGCAGCAGTGGGTCGGTGCGATCGCCCAGATCAATCAACAGCTGAATGATCACGTTCTGCATCGCTAAAGCATACCCAATCAGGAGCAAGACGCTGTGGCATTATTTGGACTGGGAACTCGTCACGACCCCTACATGGCTTACAACTTTGTGGTCGAAATTGGGGGGATTTTGGCGGGAGGCTTCACCGAAGTAAGCGGGCTGGAAAGTGAAATCCAGTTGGAACCTTACCAGGAAGGTGGGGTAAATAGCTATATCCACCACTTTCCCAATCACACGACTTCACCACCATTGGTATTCAGTCGCGGTTTGAGTGACATTGATGTGTTGTGGAATTGGTATTGGGCTGCCAGCCAGGGGGCGATCGTCACCCTCAATGGCACCATCATGCTGATGAATCGTCAACAAACTCCTGTGATGTGGTGGAACTTTCGTAATGCTTACCCGGTGAAATGGGTTGGTCCCCAGTTTGATGCCAGCAATGATACACAGGTGGCGATCGAACGACTGGAATTGGTGCATCAGGGTTTGAGTAAACCCCTGATCCCAGTCCCTACCTAGAGTTTCAGGTATGACATTGAATGTGAAACCGCAGGTTTCACATTCAATGTCATACCAGGATTCA
The DNA here is from genome assembly GCF_055793305.1 of Calyptranema fuscum S582. Classification (NCBI taxonomy): domain Bacteria; kingdom Bacillati; phylum Cyanobacteriota; class Cyanophyceae; order Oculatellales; family Oculatellaceae; genus Calyptranema; species Calyptranema fuscum. Next base: position 24,811 of record NZ_JBSLYH010000052.1, on the reverse strand, counting down.
GCCATCCAATCCTGTAAGGGCATAGCATTTGGACAAGGATTTTCGAGGTAAATCAAGGATTTTTTACCAAATGCTACACCCCTCCTCAACCTTTCAATTTCAATCAGTCTAATGTGGCATGATCCCAGGAGCCGTTTGTGAATTCCCCGCCCATATCCCTATCTCTACCGACCTGGCAAGATAGCCTGGATCTGCGGCTGATGCAGCGATTGTTGCATCGGTTGGAGCAACCTGGGGTGTTGAAGTCTGACCTGAGCAACGCAATTCTGGCTCGAACAGAACGTTTTGCCCAACACCTTGCGTTTGGGCAAACCCTGATGCAACGCTATCGCAGTGCTGCCAGAGCGCCAAGCGATGACATCCCGATTGTCTACGCCCAACCCTTGGCTTTCAACCCTGCTGGCAATGCTGACCCACCTTCTGTCAGTTCTGATAGATCTGAAGCAATGCCATTGCTGCCACGACCTGTGATTCAGGCGAAGTTTGCTACGTCCCATTCCGTCACTCAGCCGATCTGGCAGCATCTGACACAGGTGATATCGCCTACACCATTGACCCAGCCCGGTCTTCCAGGTCAACCGTCTTTACCTGCCATGAAGCAGTCTGGGGATCAGGACTTGCACGCTGTGATGGAACGAGAACGGCTTGCGGCTCCATTCAATCCGCTCTCCACTACCCCATCCCTACCGATCGCTAATTTGTCAGAATCGGACGCAGGACAAATTCCCCTGGTCTATGCCCAGTACCGATCGCCTGATGATTCATCTGATCCAAGGAAAGATGGCGATCGCCCATCCTCTTTACCCACGGTCATCCCCTTATCCTCCATCCAGCCTGCGATCGCAGCGACAATACCGCTGGTTCAGCCAAGGGTACCAGGTCAGCCCCATCAATCACCCCTGACAGTGGCTCAGACTGTGTCCTTCAGATCATCCCCGCTGCCAAACCAGAGGCAGCCGTTGTCCGCAGAGCCACCCCTGGTACTTGCTCAGATGGCACCAATAGCAACACCGATAACAGACGTTGAATCCAGTCACATCAGCCGCGATCGCCTATTACCCACGGTTGCCGCTCATCCTCGACCCATTGTACAAGCTGCTATCCCCCAAACCGCGTCCGGAAAATGGCAGGGCAGCGAAACACCCCTGGTCTTTTCCAGCTCTCCGACAAATCGGGGCATGGGGGTTGCTCCATCTAGCCCAGGAGTGACCGGAAATCAGAGCTTCAATTCTCCAACGGCTCCTGTTCAAGCGTTTCCCAGACGTGGTTCAACTGATGAAGTAGTGCCCGCATCTGCTGCCAGCCACGCTGCTCAACGGCAACCCGTGGCACCGCCTGCCAAGCTTGATATGGAGGCGATCGCAGATAAAGTCGAACGCAAACTGATGCGACGGTTAATGGTAGAACGTGAACGCAGGGGGCAATCGAAATGGCGTTAGTCAATCCGTTAGAGCTAATCAAGCTGAATATCTTAGTTGAAAAAAAATTCCCTATTTTCAACTATGCTCAGCCGATTGAAGCCTTGTTTAATCCCAACCAAATTGTCATTACAAAGGTGGGCTGGCAAAGCGATGGTAAAGCCCTGGCTCCGGTCGAACAACCGGCAACGTTGAGTATGGATTTGTTTTTTGATACAAGTCTGCCCAATCCTAAATTGAGTGCAGCAACCAGTTTGCTCACCCCTGGTATACCGTTATTAGGCGTGCCGTTGGATGTGCGTCACTATACCCGAGAGATTTATCATCTGACCGAGAAACGAGGCGATTTGCCCAACCGTCCGCCGATCTGTCGCCTGGTTTGGGGCAGTTGGAATGGGGTGTTATTTCAAGGGGTGCTGAAGCAAGTGACCAAAACCTTTAGCCGCTTTCGGGCAGATGGGGCACCGATTCGGGCAACACTGTCTTGCCAATTTGAAGAGTGGATGCCGGCGGAAGAAAAGCAAAAAATTCAAAACCCGATTGATGACCCGATTCGGGTGGTGCGTCGGGGTGAAACCTTGAGTAGCATTGCTGCCGAAGAATATAACGATCCGACGCTGTGGCGGGTGATTGCCAACGCCAATCGATTGACCAATCCGCGTGACCTCACCCCAGGTCAGCGGTTGATGGTGCCGCCTCTACCCAATCTTCACGCCTGAAGGAGTGCTTTGATGAATTTACTCCAGCTACCGACGGCTACTGCCCAGCTTTTGGCCCCCAGTTTACGGGTGTTGGTCAATGGCAGACCCTTGCCCAGTGAGGCAACCACTGACTTGAGTCGGATCACGGTTGCTGAAGATGTCGATGCGCCGGGGATGTTTACGTTGGAGTTGCAAACCTTGAATTTGCTGAGCCAAGCGCTCACCTGGATCGATGATCCGGTGTTTGACTGCGGCAATGAAATCGAAATTCAGATGGGGTATGAAGGTCGCTTAAAAACCTTGATGGTTGGCGAAATTACAGGATTGGAGCCAGAGTTTACTGTCGATGAGGTGCCGCTGTTGGTGGTGCGGGGATATGACTTGCGCCATCGGTTATTACGCGGTCGCAAAACTCGTTCTTTTACCAAAATCAAAGATAGTGCGATCGCCAGTCTAATTGCCCAAGAACAAGGGCTACAGGCAAACGTGCAAGATACGAAAGTCACTTTAGATTATGTGTTGCAAAGCAATCAAACGGATCTGGCATTTTTGCAAGAGCGTGCCAGCCGCATCGGCTATGAAGTCACCATCGATCGCAAACGTCTCTCGTTTCAACCGCTGCTCTACCAAGCCTCAAGTGTGACTCGACTGAAGCAAGATGATGATTTACTTGATTTTTCACCCCGTCTCAGTACCCTCAATCTGGTCGATCAGATCGAGGTGCTGGGCTGGAATCCGCAGCAAAAAGCCGCCTTGCGAGGGAAAGCTCAAGTGGGGCATGAATTTGACACGCTCGGAAAAACCAGTGGTGCGAAGACTGCCCAACGAGCGTTTGGTAAAGCGAAAGAAGCGATCGTGACTCAACCGATTCGCTCTCAGGCAGAAGCCGACCAGATTGCTCAGGGGCAATTTAACAGGATGGCGATCGCGTATATCACTGGCGAAGGTACGTGTTTCGGCAATGCGGCTATTCGAGCTGGAACCATGATTGAGATTACGGATGTGGGTAAACGCTTTAGCGGTCGCTATTACGTCTCTGCCACCCAGCACATCTATGACGATCAGGGATATCGCACCCAATTTACCGTAAGGAGAAATGCCTCATGATGGGACTGAATTTGCTGGTGCCACCCGAACAAGAAGGGCGATTTTATGGGGTCACGATTGGGGTGGTCACCAATAATAAGGACGAGGACAAATTGGGACGTGTGAAGGTCAAACTACCCTGGCTGTCGGATCGCGATGAAAGCCATTGGGCACGGGTTGTTACGCCTATGGCAGGCCCTCAACGAGGGTTTTACTGTTTGCCAGAGGTGGATGATGAAGTATTAGTCGCCTTTGAACATGGAGATATCTCATTCCCTTACATTTTGGGGGCATTGTGGAATGGCAAAGATAAACCCCCTGTGAGCAACACCGATGGCAAAAATAATATTCGTCAGATCACATCTCGCAGCGGTCACACCATTGTGCTAGATGACACCCAGGGCGAAGAGAAAATCATCATCCGTGATAAAACCCAAAAAAATGAAATTATTATTGATTCCAAAAATAATGCCATGAGCATTAAGGTCGAAAAAGATCTGAGTATTGAAACGAAAGGCAATATTAGCCTCAAGACTAGCGGCGGTGATGTGGCGATCGCCGGTAATAATATCAAGCTGCAAGCTCAGAAAAACTGTGAGATCCAAGCCAAAGCTCAAACGAACATTCAAGCGGCTACAGGCATCGCCATCAAATGTATGGCAGGTGTAACCATCAACGATGGCGCACTGGAGGTGAAGTAATGCCGGGATATGTGATGCATGTGGGGGCAACCGTCATCTGTGCCCACGGTGGACAAGCACAACCGACCGTCTCTAATATGCGGGTCAAAGTCATGGGGCAACCTGTTGTGACCCAAACCCCACCCTACACGATTGCAGGATGTGCCAACCCTCCTCCCCCAACGAATGTGGGTCCCTGTGCTAACGCCCACTGGCTCAGTGCTGCCCTGCGGGTCAAGGTCATGGGTCAACCCGTCTTGTTGCAAGATAGTCGATCGATTTGCGCCCCCACCGGAACCCCCTTATCGATTGCCCTGACCCAGATCCGAGTCAAAGGTATATAGATCCCGGTCGAGACGCGATGAATGATATCCATATCAACATCTCCACATAGCCCTTAACCCCCAATCTCTGATTATGAAAAGCGATTTTTTAGGTGTCGGATGGTCTTCTCCGGTAACACTGGACGCCAACGGACAAATCAAGATGGCGGAATACGAAGCGGCTGTGCAGCAGTCGATCTGGATGATCTTGAGTACGGCTCCGGGGGAGCGATTGATGCGACCTGACTTTGGGTGTGGCATCCACAATTATGTATTCGCCACTAACAGTGCCGGGACGATTGGGCAGGTGGTGAGTGATGTGCAGCAATCCTTGATTCAATGGGAACCGCGCATTGATGTTTTGAATGTAGAGGTCGTTTCGGATGCAACCCAACCCAACTTGATGTTGATTCAAGTCAATTATCAAGTCCGAACCACGAACAATCGCTTTAATCTGGTCTACCCGTTCTATTTGGAGTAAGGTTCATGTCGCGTCAGCCCCCCAACATTGACCAGCGAAGCTATGACGACATTGTGCGTCAAACGACGGCGTTGGCGCAGACGTTTACCGATTGGCGTCCCCATCCGCAGGGTCAAGCCGATGCCGGACGAGCCTTGATCCGGATCTTTGGTCGCATGGCAGCCCTGGTCAGCGATCGCCTCAATCAAGTGCCAGATAAACACTTCCTGGCGTTTCTAGATTTGATTGGGACTCAGTTACAACCGCCGCAACCTGCACGCGTACCCCTGACCTTTTACCTGGCAACGGGCAGTACGGTCGATGCCTTTGTCCCTGCCTACACACGGGTGGCTTCACCACCCTTGGAAGGCGAAGACGATGAAGTCATCTTTGAAACCGATCGGGAATTAGTAGTCACACCTGCCCAACTGCAAGCGGTGTTTGTGCGCCAACCCGAGGGCGATCGCTACAGTGACTATACGGCGCAGGCAACGGGAATGATGGATGACGCATTCCCGGCATTCACCGCCACACAGCCGATCCAGCATTGCTGTTATTTCGCTGCCGATACCCTCTTTAACCTGCTGGGAACGAAAACGATCACCCTCACCTTTACCCTGGCTGCTACCGTCAATGTCACAGGCTTGAATCAACAACTGACTTGGGCATTTTGGAACGGTACAGACTGGCAAATTATTCCGGTTACGTCTACCATATCAGGCACCCAATGGACTGTCGCGATCGCCAACGTCATTGCACCCCAACCTCAAACCATTGATGGCATCACAGCAACCTGGCTACGTGCCCAATTAACGGTGCCATTTTCGCCCAACGATACGGCTGTTGCCAATGCCCTACCGCGCATTCAAACCATCACCGCTCAGGTCGCTTTAGATCGCCCAAACCTTACCCCTGACGTTTGCTTTTTTAACACCACTCCCCTCGATCTCAGCAAAGATTTCTATCCTTTTGGCGAACAACCGCGATTTAATGACACTTTCTACCTGGGACACCGAGAAGTATTGGCGATCGCAGGAAGCACAGTCAAAGTCACCGTTACCCTGAGTGAAGCGATATCCCCCAAAAAAGATGGTGGTATTGAAATTGCTTGGGAAGCCTGGACGGGACTGACGTGGCAACTGATGCAGCAAGGGACAGGTAAAGACAAAGATAACAAGCTCATTGCCAATGGTGCGGCTGACATTTTCACAAATTCAGGGGAGATCAGTCTAAAACTCCCTGACCAAATGGCATTGACGACCATTAACAGCGAGACGAATTACTGGATTCGTGCCCGCATTGTCAAAGGTAACTATGGAGACGCTGCAAAAACCACTAAAACAGGCAGCAAAGATGGCTATCCGATTTATGAATTGACCGAAGCAACCTTAAAGCCTCCCTCGATCAAAACCCTGACGCTGGGCTATACCTACGGCGTTAGCAGTCCGCTGTCTGCCTGCCGTACCTACAATGACTTTACGTACACTAACCCCCTGTTAACGGTGCAAGAGGTCGTGAATGGGGTTGCCAGCAGCACAGAAACGGTGCAATTGCTGCGGCTCAATCATATCAATGGGTTGACTGTGGGCGATCGCCTGCGAATTCCTGAAGCAGGCAACAAAGACTACACCATTCGAGAACTTTATCCGGCGACTCATGCCGTTGTGTTAGAGCAACGTCTGGAGCCAATACCCACGGCTGGCACGCGGGTGTTTCGCCAGTTTTCATTATTTAGTCCCATGAGCGATCGCAAACCGACGCTTTATCTGGGGTTTGATCAAGCCTTCAGTAATCGTGCCATCACCCTCTATGCCCAGGTGGCAGCACCGACTGCCAACAACGTAACGCTGTCGGTTCGCCAACAAGCCCCCAACAATGCTCCTGCCCAACTGGTTTGGGAATACAGCAGTGCCAACGGCTGGGCTTCCCTGGGTGTAGAGGATGAAACAGGTGCCTTTACCGAACGTGGGCTACTGCACTTCATTGGACCCGCCGATTTGCAACCCCGGTTTGAATTTGGCAAATCCTTGTGCTGGCTGCGGGTGCGCTGGCAAGACGGCAATTTTAAGTCCTATCCTGCTGTTCCCTACCTGCGTCGCTGGCTGACCAACACCACCTGGGCCAGTCAGGCAATGACCCTGACCGATGAGGAAATCGGGTCGAGTGACGGCAACCCTAACCAAACCTTTCGCACCGCTCAAGCGCCGGTGTTATTGGGACAACGCTTGCAGGTCGGAGAACCCCAACTGCCATCACCCAGCGAATCCATTCAAATTCAAACTCTGGAGGGTGAAGATGCGATTACATCGGTGCAAGATGATGCAGGGCAAATTGAGAGAGCCTGGGTGCGCTGGCATGAAGTACCCGATTTTTATGGATCTGGATCGCGCGATCGCCACTACCGCATTAATCACATCACCGGAGAAATTTACTTTGGCGATGGGCAACAGGGGATGGTGCCGCCCCTGGGGCGCAACAACATTCGCCTGGTATCGTATCGAACCGGGGGTGGAGAGCAAGGCGATCGCCCTGCCGATAGCATTACCCAACTCAAAACCACGGTGCCCTACATCGACCGAGTCACGAATTTAGAAGCCGCCGGGGGCGGAGCTGCCCAGGAATCGTTAGACCAGGTGAAAGAACGGGGTCCAAAGCGTCTGCGCCATCGGGGACGTGCCGTTACAGCGCAGGATTTTGAAGACCTGGCATTTGAAGCCTCTCCCGATGTGGCGCGGGCACGGGCTGTATTGCCTGTGTTTGATCCGCTGGACTCTAATCCCAGTACTTCTCTATGGCTGGAGCCGGGTGGACGAGCCAAAGCCAGTCATACCAAAGTGCAATCGGGGGTCGTTACGTTGCTGATTGTGCCCCGCAGTCGCGATCGCCAACCCGTTCCGAGCCTGGTTTTGATTGATCGGGTGGAGGCGTATATCCAGGCGCATTGTGTACCTACCATTGGCTTTCAAGTGGCGGGCCCCGATTGGGTCGGCGTTTCCATTACGGCTCAAATTATTCCGACGGCAATGGAAATTGGTGAAGCCGTGCGGACACGGGTGTTGCAACAGCTTGATCGATTTCTACATCCACTCACAGGTGGCTCCAAAGGGCGCGGTTGGGACTTTGCTCGTCAGCCCCACGAATCTGATTTCTATGCCCTGATTGAATCGCTAGAGGGGGTAGATCGAGTGCGATCGCTTCAGGTGACGATTGAGCGAATTCCAGACCTGACGGCATCTTCGCAATTTCTGATTTTTTCAGGCAACCACACGATCAGCATCGTCTCGCCTCAGGGAGGTCAATAGCATGGTTTTACCTCTACCCAATCTAGATGACCATACCTATGCTGATTTAGTCGAAGAAGCGCGATCGCAAATTCCTATCGAATATCCAGGTTGGACAGATCACAACCCCTCCGATACGGGGATCATTTTGCTGGAATTGTTTGCCTGGTTGACCGAAATGGTGTTGTATCGGGTGAATCAGGTGCCCGATGCCAGTTTGCAAACCTTTTTGCAATTGCTCAACGGTCCCAATTTGCAAGCGCTCTATGGCAATCAATGGCAGACCAGCGTCGATCTGCCAACTGCCACCCAACAGACCATTACAGAATTACGCCGCCGCTATCGAGCCGTTAATAGCGACGACTTTGAGCAACTGGCACTGCAAGACTGGAATGCCAGCCAAACCCTGGGTGAGGCAGGTCATATTGTTCGCGCTAAATGTTTACCTCAGCGCAACCTGGAGGCTGCCGATGCGACGCAGCGCAATGCCGTCATGCCAGGTCACATCAGCCTGGTGGTTGTTCCTCAGCAGCTTGCCCCTCCCTACAACGCCACGCTTGATGCATCTCTCCAACAGGGACTGTGGAACTATCTGGAAACGCGGCGATTGCTGACAACTCGTCACCATGTTGTGAGTGCCGCTTACGTTCCGATTACCGTCCAGGCAACGTTGTTTTTAGAGGAAGGCGCAAAACCAGAAGCAGTGCAACAAGAAGCATTAAAACGAGTCATGGCGTTTTTCCATCCAATGTCGTCTAAAACGGAATCGGTGACATTTTGGCAGGGTGAGGGTTGGGTCTTTGGTCGAGATGTTTACGTAACAGAGTTGTACCAATTGTTGGATCAAATTCCCGGTGTCGATTACGTTGAACAGGTTGTGTTGGATACGCCCGATGCTACACGCAAACAACGACAAGGCGATCGCCTGACAGCGATTACTCTTGCCGATCATGAACTGGTTGCCGTCAGCGTTGATGCCAATAGTTTTGATATTCGGGAGACGCAGAGCCATGGATGAACCGCGATCGCAAGAGACGATCCCCCAACCCGCCAGCCATTATCAAGACTATTTGCCTGCGCCATTGCAAGCCGATCCGTTCATTGGGCGGTTTTTATTAGCGTTTGAACAGATCCTCAGTGGTCTGGTTCCTGCCCATCCTGGCGATCCGAACCCCGGCGTCATCACTGCCGATATGGCTGAGCCAGTTGGCTTAGAGCAAGTGATTTCGCTGATTCATTCGTACTTCAACCCATTTGATGCTGACGCGACTGCCGAAAAGCGATCGCCCCAACAAGCCCCCGAGGAATTTTTACCCTGGTTGTCGAGCTGGGTTGCCTTGAGTTTGCGTGATGATTGGGAACCCGAAACCAAACGTCGGTTTATCAGCGAAATTGTGCCCCTTTACCAAAAACGCGGAACCAAAGAAGCACTGGCAACGATCTTGAGAATCTATTTGGAAAGTGCAGGTTTTCAGCAAGTTTCTCAAAAAGCCCAGATTGTGGAATTTGAAACCGTCCCCCATTTCTTTACAGTCGAATTGACGTTGCTCAATCCCGACCCAACGCTGTATCGGCGGCAAGTGCGAATTGCCAAAGCCATCATTGATCAAGAAAAACCTGCTCATACCTTCTATGCCCTAAAAATTCGGGTGCCCACTATGCAGATCCGGGGCAATAGTGTTGCCCTCAGCCTTAAGGGATCGGGTCTGCTATCCGCACGGATCGAAAATCTTACCGTTACCCCGGTCGATGCCAAAATCCAACAACCCGGTGCCAATGGTGTCCTGGCACTCAAAATCAAAGGCGGCGCACTCCAACAAACCCTCTATGCTCAGGCGATCGCCAGGACAGTGAATAATTTGCAGGTGTCCTGGTCTGTTACCGCAGAGCCAGACCAAATAACCGACTGCAAAGTCTCTGTTGCTAACCTCAGTAGCAATCAGGTGACCGGCACTCTGGTCATCACCTATCCCAATGCCACTACGGAGTTGCGGCGCGAACCCTTTACCCTGGCAGCCGGATTACGCTTGCCCAAGCGATCGGGTCGCAATCTCTTACCCGACAGCGGCAATACCGTTTTAGGCACTACTACTGCCCCACCCATCTAAGTTCAATCCTATGAGTATCGATAAACGCCCCAACTATTTTGATGGTCAGTATCTCCAAGACACTGATTTTATCGACGAGCAGCTCTATCAGCTCGATCGCCAGCAACGCCATACTCGCTTATTGCATGTCTCTGGCATTGCCGAGGGATTAGAAATTTCCACTCAGCCCGACTTACGAGTAACTGAAAGCCGTGCAGCCGATCTCAAACTAACGGTTAAAGCCGGAACGGCGATCGCCCCTGATGGCAAACAAATCCTTGTTTTGATAGATCGAACCAATCTCTCTTTGCCCACTGTTGATGGCGATCATACGCTCGTCATTCAATATGCCGAAAAACTGGTTGATATTCAGGAAAGCGGCTCTGCAACTCGTGTCCAGGAAGAACCCACCCTTGAGTTTGTCCCGGCTGCTCAACTGGCAGCCAAGCTAGCAGACGGTGCGATTCCTCTGGCAAAATTAACGATCGCCACGGGCATTGTCCAGGCACTAGATTTGAGTAACACTAACCGCCGATATTCGGGGTTAGGCTTACCCAGCCCCGGCAATACATTAAATCTACGCTACAACGGCAGTGGGCAAAAACCGACCCCCGGACAGGTAGAACTGGCAGCCTTATCTGGCAGCTTGAGTGTCAGTAATAGCATTGGCATTGGCACAACCAATCCGGGTGCAAAGCTAGAGATCAATAATGGTGACCTGCTCTTGAAAGCTGCCGCAGAAGACCCCGGAGACATTATTTTCCAAAGTTCTACAGGTGTGCAAAAGGGACGGATCTGGTCACAATCAACGTCTGGATCTGGGCTGTTTTTCAGCAGTGGAGACAACACAGCGGATATTACCATTGACTCATCTGGCAATGTGGGGATTGGTTCCAACACTCTGACAGAAAAGCTAGAAGTCAACGGATCGCTCAAAATTTTGGGAGCCAGAATCAAAAGCAAAGATGGTTATGGAATAGTAGAAGCCAATAAAACCGATTGGTTACGCATCAATCCCGATGAAAGCTATCCGGCGATCGCCCTTTATAAGCCCGTTGCGTTAGGGAGTGGTGGGTTAGCCATTGGCGAATGGACGACGCAAGATACAGGCGTCCTCAAGGTGACTCAAAGTGCTTATTTAGCAACCGCAGGCGGCAATGTGGGCATTGGCACAACCTCGATCGAAAATGCAAAAGGATGGAACAAAGTTGTCGATATCTTAGGGAGCGGTCATGCTCGATTGAATGTACGGTCTAGTGGAGGCATCATTACCAGCCTGTTTAGCCATGATAATTGGGATGGAGCAAGAGGTGTCATTGGCACAGAATCCAATCATCCTCTAACATTCGCCACAAACTATACGCACCGTCTGACCATTGGTGCCAATGGCAATGTTGATATTGGCAGTAGCACTGCCCCGATCGCCAGGGTTGCCGTCAATAATGACCTGGTAGTTAGCCTGGTAACTCAGGACTATACCATTGAGCTGGTTGGTGCTTCTTTGCAGTCTACTGAAGGCAATATCAATAGCCTGAAAGTCAACAATAGCGCCATCACGATGGATGTGAGTCGGGGCATCAATACCGTAATTTTAAACCCCAATGGTACTTTCAAAAATAAGACGACTAACGACGTTTATGGGAATCCTGCCAGTTGGAATACCTGGGCACAGTGGGTCAATACCAATGCTGCCAATGGGGATGTGGTGGCAGTTGCCAGCAGTGATGCAGTCAATGCCGTGCCAGCAGGTGGAGCCGCTGAAACTTTGCTGCGCTCCATTGGCGCAGTTCATGCATTTCGGGCTGATATAAGCTATCGGATTGCTTATGCGTTGCTGTTCGTCAGGGGGCAAGTCGGTGTAAGAGAAATGTATCAACCTGTGGCTGGTCCCAATGCCAGGATCTCAACCACCTACAAGGCGATCGCCAGCCGCATCGACTTTCCCGGCATTGTTAGGGCATCCCAGTTCATTGGCAACGGGGCGATCATAACCGGCATGATTGTCATGTGGTCAGGTGCTGTTGTCAATATTCCAACAGGCTGGGCATTGTGCAATGGTCAAAATGGCACCCCAGATTTGCGATCGCGCTTTATTGTGGGTGCGGGGACTGGTGGTAGTCCTGCTTATAACCCTGGAGATGCCGGTGAACCTGATCAGCACAGTCATAGTATTGATGCGCCATCTCAAGCATTTACGACTGACTCAGCAGGCAATCATTCTCACGTTGTTCCATCCGCCTGGTATACCCGTAATGTCGGATATGTTGCTGCTAAACGAGATGACTGGAGTTTGTTAGATGTGGGTGGAAGCGAAGCTCGGAATGCCAGTGTCCAGGCTAACGGTTCACACACACACTCCATATCCATTGACTTATTTGCATTTACTAGCGGCTCAAGTTCAGACAATAACAGACCAAAATGGTATGCTCTTTGCTTCATCATGAAGTTATAGGAACACCACTACTTCGCGAAATTGGGAATTGCTATATTTTTGATGCTGATATGCAAGACAAACTAGTTCAACGCCTGCAAACTCTCAAAAGTGAATACGAAGCCGGACAAACCATGCTCGCTGAGTTGGAAGCCAAACAAGCCCAACTGCGAGACACACTCTTACGAATTAGTGGTGCTATTCAAATCTTAGAAGAAATGCTGGGGGAGGTTGAACTAGAATCACCGATCGCAGAACCAGAGGTCAATTCATCTTTGCCATCTGCCCCCACCGAGTCAATTCTCTAGCACGTTGTGTTTGGGCTGAATCTGGGTTTCGCGGTATGGCACATTGCTATAGCGATCCTAAATCCGGTGTGAAAGCGCCCGCCCGAAGGGCGGGCGCTTTCACACCGAATCATTTTCACAGATCAAATAGGATTGCTATATAGTGTTTTCAATTTAGTCCTGTTATGGCGCTTTACGCCGGGATAGATTATGGTTTTTGTGTAAGAGCCGCGCTCCGCACGGCTCTTACACAAAAGTTTGGACTGCACTCCATTGAGAATTGCCACAGCATAATGGATACTCGCCTGGTTCCGCTGATTACTGCCGAAGATATTGCTGCGACGGTCAAACGATTGGCACAGGCGCTCGATGCAGACTATGGCGATCGCCAGCCTGTTGTATTGGGTGTGCTCAAAGGCAGTTTTATATTTTTGGCAGACCTGATCCGAGCGATGCAAATCCCCATCGCCAGTATTGAGCTGATGCGGCTCTCCAGCTATGGATCGGCAACGGAAAGTGCTGGACAGGCAACCTTGTTAATGGGAATATCGGGCGATCGCGTTCGCGGCAAAGATTTGATCCTGGTCGAAGACATTGTGGATACGGGCATTTCAACCAGCACGGCGATCGCCTATCTTAACCAGTACGCCCCTGCTTCGATTAAGCTCTGTACCTTGCTGGATAAACCGGCGCGTCGGCAAGTGCCTGTAGCGATCGATTATGTCGGGTTCACGGTACCCGATCGCTTTATTGTCGGGTATGGCATTGACTTTGACGAACGCTATCGCCAACTGCCGGGAATCTATACCCTGGAAGAAACTTAACCAACTGGCGATGTATCGGTAGCAATTCTCTATTTCGTGAGTAAAAAGTGTGGTAAGAGAGCCGCGCTCTGCGCGGCTCTCTTACCCAAGTTCCGCAGTAGCGCGGCGATCGCCCTTATATATCATGCGTGGCACTGGAGCCTCGATAAATCCGCTCCATTTGATCTGGAGAGAGCCAGCTATATTGCATCTCTGGCTGAGCTTGAGGTTGATTCCGGGTCTGAGGTTGAGCCTGTTGTTTGCCATTGTTATGGAACAGGTCGCAGGACGGATAGAGCGTTGGCAGGAGGTCTTCTTCTAACTCCGTGAGCGAGAGTTGTGCTTGGGGCAACACATAGGCATGGCGCTCGACATCGTATGCCATGACTTCTCCGGTATCGATGTCATAGATCCAGGCATAGATTTTGAGCTTGCCCTGATAGAGGCGCGAATGGACAACCGGATAGGTTCTGAGATTTTCGATTTGGGTCAACACATTTTCGGCGATCGCCACATCTAGTAAATCCTCGCCTTCCAAATGCCCATAATTTTCCTTCATCAATCGTCGGGTTGCTTCAGCGTGCTTCAGCCAGTCATGCACCAGGGGCATATCTTCTTCCAGGCTACTGAGTTTCAGTAATCCTTTAATTGCCCCGCAATGGGAATGACCGCAGACAATAATCTGCTCGATGCCCAACGCATGGATGGCATATTCAATGCTGGCACCCTCTCCTCCGTTTGTAGCGCCATAGGGTGGAATGATATTTCCGGCATTGCGAATGACGAACAACTCTCCAGGCTCCGTTTGCGTCAGCAAATTCGGATCAATCCGCGAATCAGAACAGGTGATGAAGAGGACACGGGGATGCTGACCATGAGAGAGTTGCTCAAAAAGGTCTTGATGCGCACAGAAGTAATTTGACTTAAACTCTCTTAGACCTTTGATTAGCTTTTTCATTATTAACGAGTTCCCCACGGGAAATGAAATTTAATTTTCCCCTAGATTCTTCTAAAGAAACTGACTTAATACTAAAACGTTTACATTCCAATTCCCTAAATGGACGAGTTTTAATTTGCTGATAAATCAGTCCAGGAATTCCAATCGCCCTAAAAATAATCTGTACTCCACCGCTCAAACTTGTACACGGTATGGCTTAATCAGTAGTGCTTCAATTTTGTTATTAATTTTTTGGCAAGGCGCGGAATGCGCCTTGCCAAAAAAATAATAATAGCTCTAGAGCATCACCGGCTTAATCATCATCCAGGCTAATCAGCTTTTCATCTAACTCTCGGAGCCGTTTTTTCACGATCGCCTCTGAGAGAATTTGTTTACGCAAAGCCGTACTGAGTGCGCCTTTTTCTGCCATCAATAAGCGCTTGCGAATGGCATCTAAGCGGGATGGATCGCCGTGCCCGGTGGCAACATCGACCGCCCATTGGTAGTAGAGATCTCGTAGAGATTTTTCTGCTTTTGTGACCTGTACTTGATAGAGCGATCGCATTTCTTCATAAATTGCTTTGGGCAACACCCCCGTCTTCAACATTCCTTCTAACTCATCTTGCGCCGCTTTTGCCGACATGAGATCTGCCCGTAACTCCTCTGTCATCGTTTGTGCTGACGAAAGCGACGACAGATTTAACTGTTTCACAAACCAGGGCAAACTGAGCCCCTGAAACACTAAAGACAGTAACACTGCCCCAAAGACGACCGCAATCAGATAGCCTCGTCCGTCTAACGAAGTCGGCAAACTTAAGACCAGTGCCATCGACAATGAGCCTTTGATATTGCCGAAAAACAATACATGTTGCCAACGCAGGGGAATAGGGCGATCGAAGCGATTCACGATGGCTAATAAGGAATAGACCGATAGGGCACGCCCGACCTGATACGCCAAAATTGCCAACAGTACAGCAGGCAACATTTGCCATAGGGTACTGAGATCGACCTCCACCCCAATTAGCAAAAAGATAAACGTATTAACGCCAAATCCGGCATAGTCCCAAAAGCTATATAGCGTAATCCGCTCTGATGCTGTGACTAAATTGGATGATCCGGCATTGCCGATCAATAACCCAGCAACAACCACTGCCACCACCCCCGACACCCCGATCAAATGCCCAATTTGGTAAGTGCCCAACGCCATCGCAACGGTTAGCAAGATGCCACCAAAATTGTCATCAGAGCGGGTCAATAACCCCACTCCCAGATATCCCAGTGCTAACCCGACGGCAATGCCACCCAAAATCACAACAAAAAGTTCTTGAACAGCTCCCGGAAAGGTTACTGAACCGGAGGCATGAATGCGTAAAATCAGGTTGAAGAGAACCAGCGCTGCCCCATCGTTAAACAGACTTTCGCCTTCCACAATGGTGGTCAGTCGCGATGGCACTGCAATTTCCCGAAACACGGCAATCACCGAGACAGTGTCTGTAATTGCCAGAATTGTTCCTAAAAGTAGAGCAGAAATCCAGCCAATTGACAGGACAACTTTCAGAATAACGGCAGTAATTCCGGCAGAAATAATAATGCCCGGAACTGCCAGCATGGTAATGGGTTTGATGGTGCTACGCAGACGACTGATGTCGGTGTTAATCGCTGCTTCAAATAGCAGAATGGGCAAAAATAAATTCAAAATCAACGACGGATCGAGACTGGTGCGACCGGGCAAAAATTCGGTAATCACCAAACCTGCCAGCACTAATCCGGTGACATAGGGAATCCGAAACCGACGAGACAAAAGTGCAACAACGGTTGCCACCAACAACAAAATAATGCTGTCGGTGACAAATCCTTCCACATTTCCGTGTGGTGATAACTCAGATGTGCTGACAGCGAGCGTCATCCAGTCCAATGCGATCGCACTGGCACCACTACAACAGACGTTCATCATGAGACATGGGGTTGAATATAGCGCTTAACGCTGGAATAGGGTTTGGTTATTGGGTGAGAAGCTTACAGAGCAAGAGTCTCACCCCCAATAGCTTATACCACTCAGAAATGAGCCTAAATACCAGGGTCTGTTTTAAAAGTTGTTTTTTCGTGCGCGAAGCGCACGAAAAAACAACCTTCTTCGCGAGGTTTTAAACCATGCCCAAATGAGCCTAAGGCGATTTCTAGAAAAGGTCATCCCAGCAAATGGTAGAGGCGAAGCATTCGAACCTTGATGTTTACCATTTACCAAAGACTATGTAATACCAGTTTAAACAGACTGCATGGCACATCAATCTTCTGTAAGGGCGCATCGCGATGCGCCCCTACGATATCTGGTGCGATCGCTAATTAAATTGGTATAACGAATGCTTCGCCCTTACAGGGATAACATCTTTTTCAGAAATCTCCTAAATACCAGGAGAGCTATGGGAATGGAGTTCCCACAAAACCAGGTTCTTAATTTATATGCAGAAATTCTAATTTGTATTGTGTTGTGTAAAGCGAATGGACGGTTCAACGCTGATTCAAAAAAATGGTGGAGTGCTGTTCGTTAGAAGCAGCAATACTTGTGTCTATTTGGATCGGAATGAACTGCTTGATGCTATGAACCAACGATTTAACAGAACCCATAGAATTGCAATGGAATCTATATATTGTAGAGATATATAACGCTTAACGATTCGATTAACGCTGTTCAAAGAATTGATAAAGCCTTTTTTTTACTTTGGGTAACTATATAGAATAAAAGGTAACTGACTTGCGAGAGATCCACATCTCGGTAGGATTACAGATAGAGAAATAAGCCATCTTTGACGCTTCAAGGCTTCTCAATATCTATCTAAATTCTTGAATCGTTGATCTTTAACTGGTCTGTTTAACTAGGGCTGCTAGTCCATTCAGAATCGTGTCATTTGAACTCAATGCGATCGTAACTATTGGCAATAGAAACATAGCGTTCATTGAGTCTAACCATTGAAATTTTCTACGCAACAGATTGGCTTTTCTTAATAATAATTCATCCAATCAAACCCAAATTTGGAGGGCAGGACGATGACCGTGGTGAGCAAACTCCAGGGCAATGATTATTCAAAACTATCGCTTTCGCTGTTACTCAAATCAAGACTCAAGCATTGTGATGTTGCCTGTCCCGTTCCCGGTAGCCCGGATCTAGAAACCGGAGTCTATTCGCGGACGGTTTTGGGGTATTGTGCCTACGGTTTAGATCGGCTAGGGATGCGGAATTTGGGTCAGATCTACCACAACCTCTCAGATGCTGAACTGATTGAACATGCCCTGGTGCGCGGAGAAGGGCAATTGGCAGCAAATGGGGCGCTTTGTGTCGAAACGGGTAAGTATACCGGGCGATCGCCCAGAGATCGATTCATTGTTCAAGAGTCTGCCACACGTCACGAAGTTGATTGGAATTCTAACAATCGTCCCGTCTCAGAAGACACCTTCAATCGCATGTACCAGAAAGCGTTGGACTATGTGGAAGGGCATGATTTGTATGTGTTTGATGGCTATGTCGGAGCCGACCCACGCTATCGCTTTGGGGTACGCGTCATCAATGAATTTGCATGGCAAAACCTGTTTGTCCACCAACTATTTCGGCGACCGACTTCAGACGAATTAGCAAGCCATCAACCCGAGTTTACCGTGATTGCAATTCCGGGGTTAGAAGCAGATCCAGAATTGGATCGGTTGAATAGTGAAGCCTTTGTTTTGATTCATTTGACGAAACAAATGGTGCTGATTGGTGGCACTCACTATGCCGGAGAGATGAAAAAATCTGTGTTCTCGCTGATGAATTATGTGATGACCAAGCGGCAGGTATTACCCATGCATGGTGCGGCTAATATTGCCGCAGATGGGCATACCGCGTTGTTTTTTGGGTTATCGGGAACGGGTAAAACGACGCTTTCGGCAGACCCCGATCGCCAGTTGATTGGCGATGATGAACATGGGTGGTCAGACAATGGCATCTTCAATTTTGAAGGAGGATGCTATGCCAAAACGATTCGCCTATCACAGGAGAACGAACCCGAGATCTGGTCTGCGATTCGCTTTGGTGCGCTCGTTGAAAACGTGGTCGTGAATCCGCTGGATCGCAGCTTGGATTATGATAGCGATCGCCTCACCGAAAATACCCGTGCGGCTTATCCCTTGCACTACATCTCTAACTATGCGCCCTCTGGCATGGGCAACCATCCGCAGGTGATTATTTTCTTAACGGCAGATGCTTTTGGGGTGTTGCCGCCGATCTCGCGGCTGAGTCGAGAGCAAGCCATGTATCACTTCATGTCAGGCTATACCAGCAAACTGGCAGGCACCGAACGGGGCATTACAGAGCCACAAAGTACCTTCTCGGCTTGTTTTGGTCAATGTTTCTTCCCCTTGTCACCCGCTGTATATGCAGATATGTTGGGCGATCGCTTACTCCAGCATCCCGAAACCAACGTCTATCTCGTCAATACAGGCTGGTCAGGTGGTCCCTATGGCATTGGCAAGCGGGTGCCGATTAAATACACCCGTGCCATGGTTGCGGCTGCCCTCAATGGCGAATTAGCCCAGGCAAATTACACGCCCCATCCCATCTTCAAAGTCTTGGTACCCGATGCCGTAACGAACGTCCCGACTGACATCCTGGATCCAAAACGCACCTGGGATGATTCATCCGCTTACGATCGCACGGCTCGTGAATTAGCCAGCCAATTTATCGAAAACTTCCGCCAATTTAGCCAGGCTCGCCCGGACATTGCAGCAGCAGGTCCCAGCGTATAGCTTCGTACGATCGGGTTAGAAGCAGTGATGTGTTTCAGGGATGCGCACCGCGCATCCCTGAAACTTCGTCTTTATACCCGTTAAATAGGACGCTTCAACTGTTTTAAGAGGGGGTGTGGGGGTTTCACCCCCACGAAGGGGGCAACGCCCCCTTCCCCCCCTTTCAATTCAGTGCATCTTTTATAGGAAGCGTATTAGAACCTATTGGCGGGTGTTGACCCACTCGGTAATGCCAGCGGCGATCGCTTCTGCCAGTCGGGCTTGCTCATCCGGGTCGGTAATCCATTCAAATTCGTTGGGGTTTATCATAAACCCTAGCTCTAGCAACACCGTTGGAGCTACGGTGGGTCGGGTTAATGCCAGATTATCCCAAAATATCCCGTAGGAAGGGCGATCGAGAGTGTCTACCAAATAATTGTGTAAAAACACCGCCAGATTATGGGCTTGAGGGTTATACCAAAAGGTACCAATCCCGGCTGTATTAACAGCATCACCGTCATCTGGCAAAGCATTGTAATGAATGCTGAGGGCGATCGCAGGTTCCACTTGTTCAATCAAATCCACTCGATCCTGAGGATACAGATCATCATCTCCTTCGCGAGTCATATAGACCGTTGCTCCTCGGGCAATCAAGCGATCGCGAATCAGATTAGAAACCACTAGCGTCACATCTTTTTCAGGATAGCCAGTTGGGCCCCGTGATCCCAGGTCATTTTCACTACCATGTCCGGGATCCAGCAAAATGGAAATGCCATGTAGGGATTGAGAATCAACACTGGAGGATGAATCCTCGGCAACCGATACTTCATCCTGACGCTCGACTCTCTGCCCCATACTCAAGGGGGGATGTCGCAACGATAATATCAAACTGGTGCCCTCATAGCGCAGCTTGTAGCCCCATTGCTGCTGGGTTTTGAAATTGAACGTATACTGCACCTGATTGGCAGTCGGTTGCGTCCAATCCATGCGCTCGATCAAGGGATCATCATTGAATAGGATAATATCGGTTTGGGCAGTGGTATTGTAAAGCGTCAGGCTAAAGGTGCGATCGCGTTGTTGCACTGAAATAGGAACCGGAACTTGTAACGGGAACGTAATTTCTGTCCACCCATCCATGTTTTGGGCACGCACACTACGAATGAGCGATCGCGGCGGAATGGCACTCGTACTCACCGCTACGTCAGAGGCGCGAATCCAGGCTCCATAGTCCATCCGATACCATTCCCCTTCTCGTCCAGTAACAGCGGCTCTGGTGCCGGTGGGTAGGGGTGTTAAGCGCGAATAGTCGGTACTGGGACCCGTCCGGGCAGTCCCAGACGCTACCGTTACGTCAACCACTTGAAAGGTGCTGGGCGATAAAATCTCAACGGTTCCGGTTCCTGCGTGTTGTACCGTTTGCCCATCCAGTGTCAGTTGAAATTGGGGATATCCCAGATTCCCGACCGTCGAAAACGTAGAGCAACCCTGATATTGATCAGCCGTCGCCAGCGAAACCGGAGAGTTTTGTAAGGTCAGTACCGCAGAATTGGGTGGCAAGTCCACTGCCGGACTCTGAGCCAGTAGAGGAATGGTTTGCTGATCGAGGTTAACCGTAACCGTTGCAGAGGCAGGGGCGATCGCACTAAAACAAATTAACTCTCCCGGCATGCGGGCAATATCCACCGCAGGCATCAACGACCCTTCACCAAAACTTACGCCAACCGGGGCAGGTGGTGTTGCCGCAGCGCGATTCACATGAATCAGAAGTTCCTGATCTTGATAGCGCACGGTAAAAACATTCTCACCCAATTGCAACGGAAAACTAGGTGCAAAATGCCCAGCCACACTGCGATCAATCACCTGCCCATTCACCGTTACCTCACCCTCTGGTGGAGCCGTGCCAATCAAAAAAATCTGTTGTGCCGTGGTTTCATGTCCATCGGGAGGATATGCCACAAATAATGGCTGTTCTGCCCAGGCAACAGCGGTCATAGTTACATTTCCCATCACTATGGCTGCACACAGCCCCACTGGTTTCCAATACCTGCTCATTTCCCTACATACTCCCATCCATTAGGATGCACTAGACATCGTGATTTGGTTGACAGCGATCGCCACTGCTTCCTCAAACCATATCACCGTTTATTGCACCACGGTTGTTGATGCGGCGATCGCTGTCAGTTAAACTTGCTTAGTCCGTAACAACTCAGCATAGGCTGTAGCTGTAGCTTTCATTCTTTGATAGTCTGCTCTAATCACTTTGTACTGATTATCAATACCCAAATTTCCATCGGGCAGCAAGTCTGGATCAAACCCCACAATTTGATGACCAATTAATGACTCTCTAATAAAGCGAACGTATACAGCTTGTAAAGCTTCTGCTTTAACCAGTAAGTTCTCAACTTGAATCAAAGCTCTTTCGTAAATTTCCTGTTGACTGGCATAAAAATCTGATGTGGCGATCAAACCCAGTAGATCGCTAATCTTTTGCCACTGTTCTCTTAAATTTAGAATCTCTGGTTCAAGTTGAAGATGCTCTTTAATCAGTGATGCTAACTCTTGGGCAGCTCTATACTTTGCCTTACCTTGAGCATTAACTTCCTGCAAACCTGGAATATGAATAGACCGAAGATCATGCCACGAGTAGATATATTGAACGTCACCTTCTGGTGTCAGTTTTGGAAACACAACCCGAATTCTTTGCCTCTCGTTAACCTCATAAAATACACCCAACTTACCCAACGGTAAATCTGAATAGCGAGTATCAACCCCATCAACTTCCAAAAGAATACAATTTTTGATCTGCCTAATTTTTTGGATCGGGTAAAGGACAAACCGATACACTCCACCTAAAACAATAAGAATAAATACGATCTTTGTAATCATGAGAGTTGGTTATGAGGCTCGAACAAATGTCTGCAAACACAAACTACTTGCAATTATCTCAAACTTAAATGTGCTGCCAACAACTTTAGCTATCGAAAGCACTTTTGCTTGATACAAACCCATCACTGATTGCCCATACCTACCATCAAAGCACAGGCTCGACAAAGATCTTAGGAGATTTCTGAAAAAGATGTTATCTCCTGTCAGGGAGAAGCATTCGTTCGATTGTCTTTGGTTAATGGCGAACATCATCGTCCGAATGCTTCTCCCCTACGATTTGCTGGGATGATCTTTTTTAGAAATCGCCTTAATTATACGCTGGCGGAGAATAATCATGGGAATGGCGAGAATATAGCGGTACCCACTTGGGTTGAGTACGGGGTGTGGGGTTCCACCCCCACACAGGGGGCACCGCCCCCTGCACCCCCTGTACTTAATCAACTTGCATATTGCTACAATAAAAGACTTGCCTCTGACATTCTGGACAGCCTGAATCGGTTTAAGACTGACCACTTTCCCAGAGCAAGCGATCGCCCTTGCACCGTCAACCCTTCAGTGCGATCGCTCTTGGCATTCCACAGAAGCGACTTAAGTACCGTCTCACAGATAAGGAAAAGCAACCTAACGGTTCTGGTCAGTGGCTATAACAACCTAAAACTCCGCATCGACGGTGTTTGTGAGCCTGCTGCACTAGAATTGTTAGATTGACTACAAGCGTTCTAAAACATACGAGTCTTCCTCTAAAACTTCCTCTGGGTTCTCTAGTTGTTCTTCTGAAGCAAACTTCTTGCACAGACAGTAATAATTTTCATGAGAGATTAACGAATAGTCTAGTTGCTGACGATAAAAACTTGTTGGAAGTGTAGTGGGTGTAAAATCCCTCATGTTGTAATCTGTTCTGCAATACTCTACAAGCCGTTGAAATATTAGTTTGTCGAATTCTTCTGGACGAAATGAAGTGCTAGCCAAGATATCGCCTTTATGCTGTAGAGAAGCCAACATGCTATAAAAATGGCTGATTGTTTCGATCTTTAGATAAAAGAAAACACCTTCAAAAAGTATAAATGAGGAGCGATCGCCAATCCATTCTCTTAAAGTCAATTCAAGATTTGAAATCTCGGCTGGATCATTCAAATCATTCACAGTTATAAATTTAATAGTTCGAGGAGGAAGATCACCCTTCAATTCAAATTCAGTTAATCTTTGTTTTTTGAACGTTATGTTGACTTGAGTATCAATCTCACAACAAGGAATGTCTGGCGGGATAAGGTACGGGTAATTCGTAAATCCAGCTCCAATGTTAATAAATACTCCACGTGGAAATTGATCAAGAAATTGAGTTAAACACTCAAGGAAAAATCTATGGCGAAGAGCATGTACTAAAACTTCCGTCGAGCCAACTTGTTCTACATACTTGTTCGACCAGCTCTCATTCTCTTCTGAAATCCATAAAGCTGCAAATTTATCAGTACTGATGTGAGCTTTTCTAGCTCGAAAAGCATTAACAATAAAAGCTGAATCATGAACACCGCTTGGCATGTTTTGAGCACTAATTGAATTAAGAGTCAACAATGTAATTGGGCGATCGCCCCCACTCACTCACCTCCCGCATCTTGTCCCCCATCTCTCCGGACTCATCAGCGTGTCGGGGTCTTGAACGTGCTCAATTTTGGCAAGTGGGGCGTTAGCGTTAGCCTCTCTTTGGAGAATGCGTCTCCTGCAACACCTCGATTGGTCTCAACCACGTCTTGAACCGCTAGCCCTAACCATGGCCTCCGCAGCATAACGACTCAAATCGGCGGCAGCAGGTAGCCTCGAACTTAGCACCATTGGCTCTCAACCGTCCGCTGCATTTGAATTGTTAGCCTGCGTGGTTGGATCAGGAACTTGGTTATCTCGCATCACTCTAATCAAAAACCGTAATGCCTCATTAACCGCATCAGCACTGGGAAATATCTCTGCGACATCAGGTTCTAACCGCACAGTTGCCCCACCAAAACTTTTCCTTCCAGAGCCTAGCCTTCTAACTCGCAGGCTCTTCAAGTCATACTCTGTCCGCAGATCATCTTCCATTTCTAGCTCATCCCTCTTCATAGGCTTCTTGCTCGGTTCGTGTCACTTCTCTCGCACTAATCAGGCGAACTGAATTTCTTCTTTCGCTATACGACACAATCAACAATCGTCCTCGGCTCGATAGCCCGACGATAAGGTAACGCTCCTCATCCTCAGAGTGGTCTGGGTCGTAGAAGTCAACATAGAGAGGATCATCAAAAACAGTTTTCGCCTCCTCAAATGAGACTCCATGCTTTGATAGATTGCGTTCTGCCTTGTTCTCATCCCAGCCAAACTGCATAAAGCTATTGTATCGCTGCTCACTTAAACTGATTGTACGTTTTGATTTGGAAGAGATTTAACCGCACGACAAAGATCGGTGATCGACACAATGACTACTCAAGTGTTAGATCCGTGATTGCTAGAGAGAATAAGCTCATGGACGTCCGTTTCCACATCCTGAAGTTACAGCCCCTAAATTAGAAAAGCTTTGTTCACCTGCCCCTGAAACCTCTCCAGACCTCCAACTGAGAGCGATCGCATTTACTTAAAAACCCACTGCGATCGCTTTCGCTCAGGAATTCATAGGTATGGTGCGTTCCCAAAAACTATCGGCAGAGGAGA
>NZ_JBSLYH010000051.1:0-54416 GCF_055793305.1 Calyptranema fuscum S582 | reverse complement strand
GCTGGGCAAGTCTTCACGCAGCATCCCTGGTGGGACAATCAACGGGGATGGAAAAATCTGCTCAATAATTTACGGTTGGTGATTGAACCGTAGATTGCCTTTAACCATCTCAAACGGTGGTTAACTGTGTTTTTCATTCCCACTCTGGAGCAAGGATTTGCCCAATTGATTAAGTGGATGCAGCAGTTTTACTGTCCGGTTATTCACGATGTACTCCTACGTCGCATCTTATTTAACTCTGCTTAAATGATGGAAGAGGGATATAACAGGAATAACTCACCATCACTAAGACTATCTTCTTGAGAAAATTTTTTAGTAAATTTGTGTCATTTGCTGATTTAATGATATTTATTCTCATTAGTGAGTGTTAATTTACTGACTAAGTTAAAGCTAAAGCCCTCAGTCTCATTGCTCTAAATGTTTTTGCGCACAAGCATCTGCCTATCTGGCAAGGTTTTGTGCTGTCAATTCTTATTGCAATTCCTCTACCGCTGCTTGGGCATACGTAGCACACCAAATTAACGGTTTCGGCGGGAGTGGAAGGGGTGCAGTCCCTCATCTTCTCTATGCAAAATTTAGTGTTTACACGAGTAGTTATCCTGCAAGTTCTTTCATCTGGAGTATGACTGATGTATCAATCAGAACCTGATCCCCTCGTCGCAGAAGCTATCCCGTCTCAGTTTCCCAAAACATTGGACATTGCCACGGTCAGTGTTTATGGGTTGGCAATTCTTGCGGCTGGGCTATTTTTGTTTCTGCCCTTTGTCAACCTGCTGCATCCCAGTCCATGGCAGCGATCGATCGGGTTGATTCATGGCATTGGAGCTATGTTAACGACCGTTGTTGTAGCTTACGCCGGACACTTAGCGTTTCCGTTACTGCGCGGCTCCGCCAAAGTTTTGCCCCAAATGCGAACGCTGACCTTTTGGTCAACAGTTATCACGGCTTTGGGTATTGCCACAGGCAACCTGGCTTATATGCGTTACAGAGCAGACATCAATTTTGGTGGGGCACGGGCTTGGCTTAAAGAAAATTCGCCCTTGGGTCAATACGTGTTGATGGAGTATCACGAATTTAGTGTGCTATTTACGCTGCCGTTGGGTGTGGCTTGTACTTGGATTTTGTGGAGGTATGGCGATGCAATTTTAGAGAAACAGAACCGCCCGGTTCTGGCTGTTACTTGCATTGGTTTGATGGCAATGATGTTTTTTGCAATGGGTGGGTTTGTTACGGGTTTAGGCATTGCCAAAATTCATGCGCTGTAATGTTTTATTGTTCTTAAGGAAGGTGAATGATGAATCAGCAAATATCACGTCCACGCACAAACAAGCCACTACCTTTTTACATTCAATGGTGGAATGGCTTGAAGCAATTTCCTAAAGTCCTTCACAACGGGTCAAAGAACCCACCTGCCACTTCGGGACCGGCAGCAGCTTTTTTGCTGAGTGGCGGAATTGGTGCAGTAGTGATGATGGTGGCACATCATCTTTCCGATACATCAAAGGCTCGCGAGGCGGCTTTACTTAAGTTGGGCAGTTGGATACCCGGTAGTGTGAACTCTGATCTAATGTGGGGAAATATTGGTAGCTACGCTGGTAAAGAAACAGTACTGCTTATCGGTTGGTTGGTTAGCCTGGCAATTCTCTATCCAATTTTGAAGCACAAGCAAATTAAACCGAGAACGCTGTTCTTCTGGACGTTTAGTCTATTTACATTAGCCACTGTAATGTCGTGGCATCCGTTGTTTCCTTATCTTCCATTGCAATAAAGAAGGATATCGCTATGCAGCACTCTAGCTTTGTGATGCACAAGTATATATGGGCTTGGGTAGGTGTTTTTGCTGCTTTTACCACCTCTTTTTCGGTAGCCATGATGCGGGTTAGCCAAACTGATAAATTTGCAGGGCAACCGCTGAATTCATTGACATGTGAAGGGCAGATGCCTACTCAAAGAATGGTCACTCGATTCGTTGCTTGTGCTCAGTTGAATCCAACATCGAATTCAGCACCCTAAATTCCTGAGAATTGAAGGTGGCTCTCAAGTGTTTGATCGACTCGACCTACAGCAATTTTCAATTTCTTAAGCCACAGTTTTTTCGTTGTGTGCCGCGCGGAGCGCGGCACACAACAAAAAAACTGAACATATCCAAGCGCGAAGCGCTGTAAATGCCGAAGGTAGTGGTATTTATGTAATGATTTTTGGCACGAAAATCACTATATAAAATCACTACCAATCGTCGTGCTTGATGGCTTATTTTTTTGAAACAGTAAAACTTCCTTTCAGGCAGAAAAATATAAGTTGACTAAAGGATCGTATTCCGGTCATATCCAAAGGTATTTCTGGGCATCTTAACCTTAAAAGCTTTGCGATTTCCCTTACGTAAGCTTCCAAAGAACCATAACCCATGAAAGTCATTTATAAAACCCCAAATAAGCTGATCATGGAATTCTACCCCTGGTTTAAGTGGATGCTTGTTAGTGTTTTCAATACCTGCGGAATAATTTGTTTACTCACGATTTTGGGGGCAACCTGGGACACTTTTGACTGTAATCGCGACTTGTCATCTTCCACCCAAGGACAATGCACGTTAACCCATCACAGTTGGATCGCCAAAAGTCAACGCCGTTGGCAACTACAACAGATCGAAGGGATCAGTCTGGAGCCGGAAGGCTTCCAAAAAAATGGTTCACCTCGTTATCGGATTGATTTGCGCACGACAGAAGGAATGGTCACGATCGTGGATAGCGCCAGTACTGACCTTTCACCGGGAATTGCTCAGGAGATTCAGCAGTTTCTGGATAATTCTCAGCAATTGAGCTTTAAAACCCAGAGGGATGAGCGACCCTATATTCTTTTCTGCGTCATACTTTGTCTGGCATTTTCAGGACTGTTTAATGTTTTGGGTATAGTGGTGACTTTGGAGATCAGCAAGTATACCAAGCAACTAACCTTACGACGGCGTAATCTACTGGGGACACGAACCACGACGTATCCGCTAGACCAGATTGCGGATGCGATTGTGCAGCAACAATCGGGTGGAAAGTTTGGTCCAATGGGTCGATTAGTGATTGTGCTGAAGGACGGCAAAAAGATCGTTGCTCATGATTATGATCGATTTGACATGGAAGCAAACTCTCACAAAAGCGCGGTGCTCATTTGCCACTTTCTCGATCTCCAGACTGGGGATGACTAAAAAATGACATGAGAACCTCTGTAAACTTTGCTGGATTCAAGGCAAAGCGTGATGGCAGCAACCTAACCAGCCTCTTGCCGTGAACGATCGAGACATTGCAAGTCAGGACTTGTTTGAGAGCGTCCAGCACATCAATGCCTTGCGTTTTCAGGTGGACTTCCAGCTATCCAATCCGTTCCGATAATCCTTCAATCAGGGCGATAACTGCATCCTCTCCTTGGATGCGAACCCTGTGGATCTCGTCCTGGCTGATTGGTATTGAGAGATTGGGCTGGTTCATCGGCTATGGCTTCGATTCAAGCTCAATCTTCAAAGCTTTTCAATCTTCAAAACTTCGATATCATGCGTATGAATTGCATTCCAGGCGGCATCATGTTGGCATACTGAACAGACCTGCATTTATCGCTGATTCATGCCCACCCACCCCGACGTTGGCAATTTCCCCGGTGCCCCATGGTGTCTGGGTTGTCAGTAAACCAGGGTCGATCGCCATCATCATGAAGGGGGTAGAGCGCTCCAAGGGATTGATTGGAATTGCAACAAACACAGGTTCTTGAATCGTTTCGGCAGTTGTAGTACTGGCAGCAGAGGTGCTGGTGGGCATGGTCAATTCATCGGCAGTAACATTGCCTGTTAAGGGGACATTGGCAGCATTGCCCAACAGGCGATCGCGACTATCACTCAGGCTACGGCTGCGCGTCGTCAAGCTAGTGGTGATAGAAGTATTGGCGATCGCCACTGCACCAAATTCAAAGGCACCGACATCAATCTGTCCATCACGCTGAAAGCCGCGTCCATCGACGCTAGGGACACCATCGTTGATGCCCGCATTAATGGCAGGGCTACCTGCCAGCAACGCCAGGGTAAGAACACCTCCCCCATTGTCTTCAAGCACTCCCAAATTGGGATCGACCAGGCGAACATTGGCTGTAATTTTGAGTTCACCCGGCAGTAATGTAGGAAATTGAATATTGCCACCCCCATCAATCAGTTGGCTATTAGACTGACGATGTTTACGATTTGCCCCCGCACCATTGCTGTCAAAAATAGAATTGGTAACGGTGATGGGTCGCTTAAATCGATAAATGGCACCCGCTTGATTGCCAGCATAGTTATCGTAAAACGTTGAATTCGTGATAAAGGTTTGCGATGCCCATTGGCGATTATAAATCGCACCCCCTTCGCCTGTATCGTTGCCACCACTGGCTTTATTGCCCGAAAAGGTAGTGTTAATCAACCGGACTGGTGACTCTCCGGTATACCATAAGCCCCCACCTTCCTGAAATGCTGTATTGTTTGCAAAGGTAGTATTGCGCACGGTCAGCCGAGTCGGTCCCAAGCGCAATCCACCGCCGATTGATTCACCTTTTTGGGATTTGATGGCTTTGTTATTGATAATGATGCATCCTTCAATCACTACTTGATCTTGAGGATAGCCAAACAGATAGAGTCCGCCCCCCTCTCCAGCCGCTTTGTTGCCGTCAATCCGACTGTCCGTAATGATAATTTTGCCGCCAACCGCATCGCCATTTTCAGCATCATTGTAAAACCGAGGATCATTAGGGATACTGGCTCCGTCTGCATAGATTGCCCCTCCCCAACCTTTAGGCATATCGGCAGTCAAGCGATCGCCTGCTGTTGAATCATTTTTTAGAAATGTAGATTGTTCAATCGTCAGATTGCTGAAGATGGTATAAATCGCACCACCATTAATCCCCCGATTGTTTTTAAACTGGCTATTTTGAATGGTGACATTACATTTTCGCAGGGTTCCAATGGCACCACTACTCATTTGCAAATCACCATACTTGGCACCATTGTTGTTGGTAAACTGGCTGTCAATCACTTTCAATGTGCTGCGATCGCGCACAAAGATGGCTCCACCGCCACGGGACGTATTATTTCTAAATTGGCAATTTTCAATGGTTAATTTGGCTCGTTCTTCAGTATGAATGGCACCGCCCAAATCATTGTCAATAAAGCCTTTTTCCAGAATCAAATGTTTGAGGGTGAAGCTGGTGCCTTCTGTTTTGACATTGAAAATACGAACAGTTTTGTTGCCGCTAATGATTAAACCAGGTGCATTGCTCCCGTCGATCGTTAGCTTTTTGTCAATCCGTAAGCCTTTACTGGTCAGCGTAATGGTTTGATTGGCAAGCGACGCTGCAAACTGAATCGTATCTCCCGCATCAGCATTGGCGATCGCTGCCCGGAGTGACCCTTTGCCACTATCAGCTGTCGTCGTGACAGTAATCTTTGCCATGGTTTTTTCCTCCAAAGGTCTAATAGCGATTAGTGATTAGCTGTTGGCTATTAGCAGTTAGCGAACAGTTATAGCAATTGAATGGTTAATTAGGACGGGGTGCAGGGGTGGAACCCCTGTCCGGGGGCATAGCCCCCGCACCCCCTGTCCTAACCAGTCCTTCGGTTGCTATATCACCTTGATAAATTAGGGACAAACCAAACGTTTGACAAAATGCGATCGCAAAAAATACTCAGCAAAATTCGTTCTCTGTACCCATTTTGAGCCTACCTAGAACATTAATTTTTCGTACCCGAAGGGTAGAAAACCCAACGCTTCTAAGAGGGTGTTTGAAAAGTGGACTATTGTGATTTTAAGCACGGGTTGATCCCCCCTAGCTCCCCTTCAAAAGGGGGGAATTGGTTCGGAAGTCCACCTTTTGAAGGGGGATTTAGGGGGATCTGAAACATCGTGCTACCGGCAATAAGACCTTTAAAACATCCTCTAAGGAATGGGAATTAAATAACTCCGATGATTTGTTGTAGGGGCGAACGGCCGTTCGCCCCTACAAACGATCCAATATTCGATCTTATTTAATCCACGATCCTAAGCACTGTTGGATGAGTTCTGAAGATAGTGTTCTAGACATGATGATTTGGAGAAAGGATGTATTGCTACATTCTCACTAGACCTCTGGCAAATTTGATTGGTTTGATTGGTTTGATTGGTTTGCTCAAGGGGGCTTTGATTGGAGGCTTTGCTTCCAATCAAAACAATCAGCAAATTTATATGAGATTCAGCAACACCCTAGAATTTAAAGAATTGGAATAATGTCATGACCGATTGAACATTGATGCAAAGGAATCACATCCTGGTAAAAACCAAGGTGATCTAGGATGAAGTAAAAAATACTGATCCTTCAGTCTTTCCTCACTGCCGACGAAGTTAGCTGACGGGCTAGGACTGAGAAATGTCCTTCTGCATAGGAGATGAGCCAACAAAAACAGTAGACGCCGGTATGTCTCATCTGTCTTTCCTTAGCAGATAAGCCCCCAAAAGTGGGTTCCTCCGTTCTGGTTTTACTTCGGAGCGCCTTCAAATGAAGTAAAGTCCAGATTAGGCTGACAAGGTATTAAGTTTCAGAGATACCCTAACATTGCATTTTGCTTGCGTCAACCTCCCCCATCAAGCGATTTACACCAACATCGGTATTCTCCGAATTGATGGATGGATGCCGCTTGTAGCAAATATAGCGATTGACCACCGACCCGTGCCCTTAAAAAGACATTGATCTATGTGAAAACTGGCAACGCCAGTTTTCACACAGATCAATGTCTCATAGGAAACGCTTGCGATTACCGCAATATTGTTCCGGTTAAACACGCACCTGCGAGATTGGTTCCTTCTAAATTGGCACCCGACAATTCAGCGCAAAGCAGGTTGGCTCGTGTGAGGTTGGCACCCGCCAGATTGGCATCGCGCAAATCGGCTTCTTCCAGGTTGACCTCACTCAGCATTGCCCCTTGCAGATCTGCCTGACTCAGGTTTGCCCCTTGCAGATTGGCGTTGCTCAGATTCACACCCCGTAAATCTGCCCCTCGCAAATCAACGCCTTGCAGGTTAACTCCCATTAAATTTGCACCACTGAGAAATGCCCCGGCAAAAATAGTGCTGCTAAGATTGGCTTGCATTAAATTGGCACCGCGCAGATTGCTGCCGCGCAGATCCGCTTCGTGTAGATCTGCTTGCATCAAATTGGCACCCAGAAGATTTGCTCGCAAATCTGCTCCAACCAGTCGCGCCCCGGCTAAATTGGCTCCATCCAGACGTGCCCCCGACAGTTTAGCGTGGCTGAAGTCGGTACCCACCAAATTTGCGCCTGCCAGGTTGACATTACTCAAATTCATCTTTGACAGGTCTTCGTCTTCTAAGTCTGCTCCGGCTAGATGCTTGAGTTTGCCTGCTCGGATTGCTTCAGTATCCATAGTCTGGTGAGTAGAAGGGGTAATGGAGGGAAACGGATGAACTAGTGTAAATATGAGAAGCCCAGCTTAATGCGTTTAGCACGGGGCTGACAACGATTAACTACGTGATTCTAAGGGTTGCCCCAGACGCAAAAGTTCTTCTTCAGAATGGGAGTCGAGCATCCATAACCCCATAGCAATTTTGGGTAATGCGATCGGTAAATGAATTCCCTGGCACAAGCCATTCACTAATAATTGCAGAACCTCAACCAGTTTGGGATCCCATCGTTGACCTTGCTGTTGTTGACAAACCGCCAGGGCTTGCTGCATGGCTTCGGGTGAACCCAGGCTGGGGTTGGCTTCGGTCGGATGGCTGGAACGAGCGATCGCCAGTTCTTTTTGAAAAGCGGAGGCTAAACCCAAAATTCTCGATTCAATCGGGATTTCATCACATTCCAATCCCGCAGGCTGACCCGATCCATCCCACCATTCGGTTTGATGGGTCAAGATAGTGGCGATCGCTTTCATCCGTTGCATCCGTCGCAGTAGTTGGGTGCCTGGGATCAGGGAGCAGGTCAGCGGCACACTGGGAGTTTCTGCGTTCTGGGTCGGAACGCCCGGTGTCAGCTCGGCGGTGAAACTTTGTAAGAATGCCAATCGGTGTAATAGCCCCGACAACCGCAGCCGATGGAGTTGCCATGCAGGCAGGTCAAGCAATTGTCCCATCGTTTCGGCTAGGGTAGCCACCTCTGCGGCAGCCATAGGATTGCTCAGATCGGTCTGGTCAATCAACTGGGCGACTCGCAGAAATGCCTGCAATTCATTCGATAACAGGTTGCTGTCTAACCCTCGCTGGTTCAGGAACTCGTAGGACTGCACAGTTTGCAGCAAATCCTGTTGGCTAATCCGTAGATAATCCACGACGCGAGAGACAATTTCACCCAGGTTATCGGCAGTGGGTAAGCCACAAAGGGCGTTTTGCTGCTGGCACTGGGCTTGAATGTCTTGCAGTTGAGCTGCTAATTTCTGTTGCAGGGCTGGATTGTAAGTACCAATATGGGCGATCGCCAGTGCGGCTGTTTCTTGCACCAGGCTTGGCTCAAACGTCCACAACCCATAAAACTTACGTTCTCGATCTTCTTTGGGCAGTCCGTAGGCTCCATACTCTGCCTCAGTCAACTCCTGGCACAACACCATCGCCGTGTAGTTGGGCGACACCACAATCAAATGCCACTCCTGGGCAACGGGGTCAGTCGGAGTTAATCCCACCAGGGCGACATTATCCAATTGGCTGGTCGGGTGTTCTGCGAATCCGGCATCGGGTGCTGCCATGATGACAATCTGGCGAGACTGCTGGGCAATGTCGTGGTAACGCTCGGCTTCTTCTAAATACCACTTGCCCCGCTGGAAGGCTGTAATCACCAACGGCGAGTAAGGTTCAGTCAAAATGGCATCTTCTAACGCATGACACAGGGCAACCAGGGTGTTTTTGTAGTACACGCCAAAATTAAGCGATCGCCCTCTGCCATCGGCTAGTTGATGAGCCTCTTGCAATTTTTGGAGAATGGAGCCTGCTAACATGCTGACAAATTTCAAAAAACAGCTAGATAAAAAATTCTATGAAAACAGAGAGAATCATTGGTTTATACCTGCATTCTCTCAGACTTGAGGCTATCTTAACAAATCTAAATCTTATTTCTCATGAAATTCATGATTTTCTTTTATATCGCTACCCACTTGGGTTGAGTACGGGGTGTGGGGGTGGAACCCCCACGCAGGGGGCACCGCCCCCTGCACCCCCTGTACTTAATCAACCTGCATATTGCTATATATCGCTACGTACTTGGGTTGGGACGGGGTGCAGGGGTAAAACCCCTGCGTGGGGCACCGCCCCACACCCCAACGTCCTAACGTGATTACGTAAAGCTATACCGTGCTTCGCGCCTGGATAGGGTTAAATTTTTTGGTGTGTGCCACGCTCCGCGCGGCACACACCAAAAAATCATTCCTTTTTTAGGGCGACTCGTTAAGGATAAACTCCCGGTGGTTTTAAGCGCTGACGTTGGGCATCGCTGAGGTCGGCATAGTCATCGGCATTGTAATAGCTCCGCGACCAAGCAGACGGAAACGGGGAATATTTATAGAACAGGGTGCGGCGTTCTGATTGACCGCGCCAGGGCATCGTTCCGTGGCTCAGGGCTTCGGTAAAGATTATGGCTGATCCGGCTTTGCCTGCAATTTCTCGAACACAGTCGGGGGGCTGCTCCAGCGATCGCCAGTCGGGGGGCAAGGGCAGGTTGCTTTTGTGGCTACCGGGAATGCAGCCAAATCCACCGTCTCCAGGTAAAACATCTGTGAGGTTGTAGGCAACGGTGGTTAAGCCGTTGTACATGCGATCGCCTTTGTAGAGATAATATTGACCGGGGTCGTAGGGCGTGCCACCTCCATGCAAATGGCACCCAATCGGACCGCGTCCCTGACGAATAATATGGGTATAGTCGTGGTCGAGACGAAAGTCTTTGCCCAACAATTCGACCAAATATGGAATAATGCGAGCCTGATCAATCAGCGATCGGTAGGGCTGCCCCCAGGACAACATGCCATCAAACCGTAGACACGATTGATCGGGCTGGGGTAACGCGGCAATCTGTTGATCCATGATCTGGTTGAGGGCATCTAGCTCTGCTACCGTTAGCACATCCTCAACCACAATAAATCCCTGAAGATCAAACAAATATCGTTCCAAATCATTCATAAGCTGGTAGTCCTAAAAAAGTAATGATTTTTTGTGGCGGGGGCGACGCCCCTGCCACAAAAAACATGACGTGAATACCACTACCCATAAGCTACAGATGCGATCGCAGGTTTAGGATCACAAATTAATTAAAACCCGGACGTTTATTTTTGTCAGCGCGGCTCCGCCGCGCTGACAAAAATAAGGCTTCGGTTTGATTAAATCCACGATCCTTAGCAAAAAGGTTGTTTGGGCGAAGATAATCGGGATGGCTCAATTTTATCCAGAATGATCTTGACCGCATCGATGATCACCTCCGGTTGATCAATCCAGACAAAATGTCCGCTCTGATCGGCTTGCAGTTGAACGGAGTCGGTTGATAGGCGGAGCAATTCAACATGCATGCGATCGCGCAACTGATTTGCATGACGCAGCGGCACAACAGCCGTCCACATCGACGGTTTAAAGAAAGAATGGGATTTAATACTCACCAACGGCATTGTTCCTAATGATTGAGTATTGCGAACCTGGCGGGCGCTTTGACGCAGATTGAGCATTTCCCGACTCATGGTGATCCAATGTTTGGGGCGACAAAACGAACGTTTGATCGGTCGTAAGCTTGATGCAGAACATTGCGTTAATTCAGGCTTAAGCCATTCAAATACACCAATCCGTTCTAACAGTCGAACGATTCCTAACCCTGACCCCACCGTAGACATGAAAAATCCCGAAACAAAGAACAGCCATAATGCTTTGAGTGGCACCGACATCTGCAACATTCCGGTTTCGTGGAGTCCGTCTGTCAGCACCATGCCAGCTACTTTATCAGGAAATTGATCAGCATACAGTCGCACGTTATAACTGCCGAAGGAGTCGCCTATCAAAATGTAAGGCGGCATCACCCCTGCTTGCGTCAATGCCGTATCCAATTCGGTGACAATGCTTTGACTCGTGCGTGGTTTTGGGCTGTGGTCACTCCATCCATAGCCTGCTCGATCGTAGATGCATACCCGCCCTAAGGTTGCCAATTGTTCGATCAGTACATACCCTTCACTGCCCCCCAAACTGTGGTCTAAGACAATGGTAGGCTGGGCATCGCCGACCACCTGGAGATGCAACCGATAGCCACCCACATCAACCCATTGACCGGGGGGGAGTGTTTGGTCTTCACGCCAACAAGCGATCGCCTGATACAGCGTGGTGACCATCAGCAGAAGTACTTTGACTAAATCCACCATTACCGATGTCCTGAGGTATTACTGCGGGGTAGGGCAATGATAGTCGTTTGGGGGATGAACCCGTAGGATTCACCCCCCAAACCATCGTCACATGCTGCCTTCAAATATACTCATGGCTGACGAAGGGAACCGACACCAGTGTGCCAGTGCGATCGCCAATTTGCACCGTTAATCCCTCAGCTACCGCTTTACTGCGAATATAAGCCAGAGCAAAATAGCCATCCGGGGTTTGGGTGCAACTGGTGAGTTTGCCGATCTTTTCCTCTCCGAGCATTACGGGGATTTCTGGCTCAACCGCATGGTCGAGTTGCACGCCCCAGAGCTGCTGTTTTACCCCTCGATAGGTGTGCAATCGGGCGATCGTTTCTTGACCGATATAACACCCCTTGCTGAGGGAAATGGTGTGCCAGAGTCCGGCTTCGAGCGGGTTAAACTCTTCGGTTAGCTCCCGATCGGGCATAGGACGACCTTGCAAGGTACGCAGTTGCTCCCAAACAGTCTCCCCCATGGGCACAACCCCTGCCTCGATTAAAGTGTGCCAGAGGGTTGCGGCATCCGTTGCGTCAGTGATTAAGGTATAACCGGGCGTCGTCAAGCCACTGCCAACCGCAATCCGAACGTCGATGCCGTTGATGTTGAACACCGCATGGCTGGCATAGGGTTGTCCGGTGATCGCCGTTGCACCCCAGCGTTGCAGCAATGCGTCACTGCCCGACCCCAGCAGACTAAACGCAGCGGTGGTGGCGCTCAGATCCTTAACCACAACTTTGTCGGCAAAAAAGATGAACCGATCCATCCAATCCAGCAGGTATTGGCGACGCTGGGGAGAAACAAGCAACAAAACGGCTGTATCCGTCACGTATGCCGTTACTAAATCTAAAGTGCGTCCGGTGGAGTTGACAAAGACCGTATCGCACCCCTGCCCCGGTTTGAGGATTTGGAAATCGTTGGTCGTTTGATTGTGCAGAAACCGAATGCGATCGGCATCAGACACCTGAAGTCTGCCCCAATGGCTGCGATCGCACACGGCTACGCCAGTCTCAAGGGCTGCGATCGCATCTGCATCATTGCCAAAGCTGGCAGGTATCGTTTTTTCGGCAAGGGTGATAAAGGTGGCACCGTTTGCGGTCTGTTGCTCGTGTAAGGCTTGCATCATAGGGTAGATTCGGATGGGGCTATGGTGATTATCAACCCTTCCATTTTGGGCGTTGATCCAACGGGACGTACAAGATGTTGTGAGAGAGCCGCGCTCTGCACGGCTCTCTCATCTTTATATAAGGCTGCGCCTACATTTACCCCCGGCTGTCGCCGTCCCCCTTGCCAAGGGGGACTACAGGGGGTTATCGGTTGGGTGCGTCTTCATAAAAAATTGGTAGTACACAACAACCGTAGTCTATCCAGGCGCGAAGTGCTATGACCGTCCTCAATGATAGGTCAGATCAGCGGCTTGTGAGAGGCGCACCCCGCAGGGGTGCGCCTCTCACAAGCCATGTGGGATTGCGCTACATATCTTGAGTATCTGGCAAAATTGATCAGAACGAAAGCCCAAATCTTGCCGTCTATGCTGCCAACCGATCTGTTGATCAATCGCCCCAGAGGGGAAGAACTGGAACCAAAGCGCTTGCCGATTAAAGACAAGAGTTTGGCGATCGCCACTGATTTAATTCATCTGTTTCAAACGACGGTTAGTCAAACCCAGGGCGACCTCAACCGTCACCTGCAAGAGCTAGAAGGTGAAGACACCGACTATCGAGTAAAACGTGGCTTGGCACACCTGCTCAAAAGTGAAACTTTCAGTACCTTTGAAATCGTCAGTCCGCTCGATCCGCAACTGTTGCGGCAACGAGTTTTTGCCCTCTCTGCCCAGGCAGCACCTTTACCCCAAACAGCGATCGCCACGCTACAAACCCTGGCAGATCAGTTGAGTGTTGAACTGGAACAGGAAGTATTGCCAACTCAAATTCGGGCAGGTCTGTACGCCGATCTGATAGAAAACCGGATTTTGACTCAGTTTCAGGCACCAACTCCAGAAGCCTTACTGCATCGCTATAACCTGTCACAAGTCCAGGGGATTTTCTATAAAGCCAGCCATATTACCATCACTGCCCACCGCAATGATCCGGGGGAATATAAGCTTCTGTTTCGTTACCTCAAACTGTTTGGCTTGATGGCATATATCGAAGGCGATGCCGACCACGGCTTTACTATTACCATCGATGGGCCCGCCAGCTTATTCAATCCCAGCACCCGCTATGGCACCGACATTGCCAAATTGATTCCTGCCCTGCTGCACGTGACCAAATGGAACCTCAAAGCCGAACTTCAGGTGCGCGATAGCTACACCAACATGCCAAAAACGCGCTATTTTAGCCTCAATTCTGACTGTGGATTGGTCAGCCACTATCCCCCCGGCAAACCCTACGACAGTATGCTAGAAGCGTCTTTTGCGGATCGCTGGGATGCCTTAAAAACGGACTGGCGACTGGAACGAGAAGTCGATCTGATTCCCATCCCTGGCAGTGTGATGATTCCCGACTTTCGCCTGGTGCATCCCGATGGGCGTGTGTTTTTGTTAGAAATTGTTGGTTACTGGCGACCTGAATATTTGCGTAAAAAGTTTTCTCAGGTGCGTCAGTCGGGCTGCGATAACCTGATTTTGGCAGTATCGGAGCGGCTAAATTTAGAAAAAGCGGGCGTCAAAATCAGTGATACCCCTGCCAAGGTCATCTGGTTCAAAGATAAGCTATCTCCCAAAGTCGTTTTGGCAGCATTGGATTAACGGGATTGTGTTGTCCAGCTTTTGAGGATGCAAGGCTGAGCCTTGCATCCTCAAAAGCTAAATTAATCGGCGTTTCTGATTCTGAGATGAATGTGAACGTGAAACTTTTGGTTTCACGTTCACATTCATCTCACTGCCAATTAAATTTGCCGTTGACGAAGAATAAATTCGGCGATCGCCAAGTCAACAGGGGTTGTTACCTTCAAATTGGTTTCTTCCCCTGCCACAATACTGACGGGCAAACCGCACTGTTCAAACAATGCCGCATCATCCGTCACTTCCCAGCCCTGACGAATGCCTGTTTCATGACAATCAAGCAAGGGCTTTACCTCAAACCCTTGCGGCGTTTGTGCTGCCCAGAGATTGCTGCGATCGGGGGTCTGTTCAATCAAGCGAGAGTCGGGATTCACAATCTTGATGGTATCTTTTACGGGAATGGCAGCAATCAAGCCTGCACACTGCAAAATTGCTTCCGCACAGCGATCGAACAAATCCGGTGTTGCTAAACACCGGGCACCATCATGAATCAAAACATGGTCTGCTTCAGCCGGAAGCCCTTTTAAGCCGAAGTAAACAGATTCTTGGCGTGTACTCCCACCTTGAATCAACTGCACCTGATCCGTCATACCTAACTCGCTCACCCATGCCTTGAAATCTGGGAAATCGATCGGCTGACCGATAATCCCGATCCATTGAATCGAGCGAGATTGCTGTGCGGCTAACAGTGTCCAGGCAAGTAAGGGCTTGCCCAATAACGGTAAGAGCAGTTTATTGCGATCGCTCCCCATACGCCGACCCGATCCTGCGGCTGGAATTAAAAGATACACGGTTAATTTGTTTTAAGTTTCAAGTTTTGAATAGTTGCGAGTACACCAACTTAAAAGTTTTAGAGGGGGTGGAGGGGGTAAAACCCCCTCTTGGGGGCGCAGCCCCCAAACCCCCATGTTGCAAAATGTCATGTTTGCAACACTAGCTATACATTGAAACGGAACAGTAACACGTCCCCTTCTTGCACCGTGTACTCTTTGCCTTCACTGCGAACCAAGCCTTTTTCTTTAGCGGCATTCATCGAGCCACCCTCAACCAGGTCTTTATAAGCAACGGTTTCTGCCCGAATAAACCCCCGTTCAAAGTCTGAATGAATCACTCCGGCTGCCTGGGGTGCCAGCATTCCGGCATGAATTGTCCAGGCGCGGGTTTCTTTTGGACCCGTGGTGAAGTACGTCCGCAATCCTAAGATGTGATAGGTCGCACGAATCAGCGTTTTCAATCCGCCTTCTTCAACCCCCAGAGAGGAAAGAAATTCTGCTCGATCTGCTTCAGGCAGTTCGACCAATTCAGATTCTACCTGCGCCGAGACGATGATCACTTCCGCATCATCTTGAGTGGCGATCGCCCTGACCTGTTCCACCCATTCATTGCCGCTGGCTAAGTCATCTTCCGAGACATTTGCCGCATAAATAATCGGCTTTCGCGTCAACAATCCCAGAGGTTTGACGATTAACTCTTCTTCTTCCGTCAAATCAACTTGACGAGCTTGTTTGCCTTCATTGAGAACTGCGATTAATTGTTCGAGAATGGCGAGTTCTGCCTGAGCCTCTTTACTGGTTTTCGCAAGTTTACGAGTGCGATCGGCACGACGCTCAATTTGCGCCAGATCTGATAATGCCAATTCCAGATTAATAATTTCAATATCGCGCGATGGATCGACCGAGCCAGCTACGTGGATAATGTCGTCATTTTCAAAACAACGCACCACATGCACAATGGCATCGACTTCACGAATATTGGCTAAAAATTGGTTGCCTAAGCCTTCCCCTTTACTGGCTCCCTTGACCAATCCGGCAATATCAACAAACTCAACTCGCGCCGGAACAATATCTGCCGATCCCGAAATTTTGGCAAGCACTTGCAAGCGCTCATCTGGCACCGCCACGATGCCCACATTGGGTTCGATCGTACAAAAAGGAAAGTTTGCAGCCTGTGCCTTGGCATTGGCAACAACCGCATTAAATAAGGTCGATTTTCCGACGTTGGGCAGTCCGACAATCCCGGCTCTTAACATGTCAATCTCAGCAAAGCGTCCAGCATTTTAGTCTAGCGCTTAATCGGTCATAGATGAGCGATCGCCCATTCGGGGGATGGTCATTCCCTGAATTTCAATAGTACAATAGTTCTTATAAAAAGTTTGGTTTACTTCTCATGGAATCTCTCCTTCCCAATGAGCAGCGCCTGTTCGACTGCCTCAAGCAGTATATTCGAACATACCACTTCCCGCCATCGATTCGAGATTTAAAGCAGGCGATGGGGGAAAAATCGCAATCTAAAATTCAATCTTTATTAAAAGAATTACGCTATAAGGGTTACATCAATTGGGAAGATGGCAAATCCCGCTCATTCCAAATTCTTCAGCAGACGGTGCCGCAAATATTTCAGCCGACTCTTCGGGTGTTAGGTGCGATCCAGGCAGGGGTAGTGGTCGAGCATCCCAGCGATATGCAAGACCAGATCGATTTAGGCTCACGCTATAAACCGAGTGACTATGCCCTGCGGGTGTATGGGGATAGCATGATCAATGCACATATTTGCGATGGAGATTTTGTGGTGGTGCGTCCAGAGCCAGATCTATGGCTCTTCAAAAAACAGGATATTGCTGCCGTATGGGTTGAAGGTGAAGGCTCAACCCTGAAATATCTTGAATTTGAAGAGGGTTGGGTCGTGTTAAAACCCGCCAACGAACGCTATCAAAGCCGCAGAGTTGAAATCGATAAAGTACAACTTCAAGGCGTTGTGGTTGGCGTTCATCGCGACCTGATGCCCCTGCAACTTTAGGAAGTTCTAAAAAGCAACGCCTGATCTTTGTGGCGCGGGCATCGCCCGCGCCACAAAAACGGCTGACTAAAATGAGCTACCTTAAACAAACTCTGTCGAAGCCAAAACTGGATAGCGATCGCAATCAGTCAGTCAAGTACTCTATCTAAATTAAAACCGAGATCTTAAAAGCCTGTGTTACCCATTGCACCAGTAGCACAAAGTTTCAAGGGTTTATGTTTAATTGGGACAATGCCAGGGAACTCTGGTTAAGGTCGCAAGTCAACGCGATCGAGCTAAGTCGCGCAAACGCTGTCAATTACGATGCATCTGACTATCAGGCGTTTCTCGGCTCCAGCGAGTCTGTTAATAGATAGGGAGTAATCAGGAGATGGGGTGGATCGTCATAGCATTGCTGCTGATCGTGATCATTATTGCGGTCATTGTCGCGACCCAGAAGAATATATCGACGAGTAAAGGCTCATTCAACTATCCCTATGTTAAGAAGGGCGCATTACTATCATCCATAGAGCGGTCTTTCCTGACGGTTTTGGAACAGGCGATCGGTCAACACTATCGCATCTATGCTCGGGTAAGGCTTGCCGATCTTCTTGCCGTCAAGTCTGGTACCGCTAAATCAGAGCGCACCTCTGCTCAGAATCGCATCAACTTCAAGTCGGTCGATTTTGTACTTTGCCATCACGATACACTTGAGGTTGTGTGTGCCATTGAGCTTGATGATTTATCCCATCAGCAGGACACTAAAAAAGCAAAAGATTCATCCTTTGTGAATGAAGCTTGCCGGGTGGCAGGTCTTTCTTTAGTGCGGTTTCCAACCAAAGGCTCACACTCGGTCTCCCAGGTCAGATCAGCTTTGGTTGAGGTGTTAGGGACAAACTTCGCCAACCCAATGGAACCTGTGAAAACGACCCATAAAACCGTAGCCACATCCAGAGAAAAAAATACTGAACACCCGGCTACGCCCGTATGCCCAAAATGTGGATCACAGATGGTTCTGAGAACCATTAAGCGCGGAGCCAATGCAGGTAACAAAATGTGGGGTTGTAGTCACTATCCAACGTGCAAGGGGCAGATTTTGGGCAACCCATAATCGGGTCTACGTAAAGTTGTGTAGCGAACCGCGTAGGATTGAAATCACAATGGGTAGCTAAAAGAAGTAGCTTTTGCTTATGGTCTGGCGATCGCCTATCTCTCCCTCTTCTAGGGTAAGAAAGCGATCGCTTTTCTGTATGCATCTAGCAAACTTAAAAAGCTACGAGTTAAAATTTTAGCGCGTATTTTGTTGATTCGATACGTTGGGTAAGCATACGAATAGGTACCTAATACACTGCGTTGCTTCGGGCAGAACAGATGAGGTTAAATGGATTAGATATGGGGCATTGTGAGGGAGGAATTTTTACATGG
The DNA here is from genome assembly GCF_055793305.1 of Calyptranema fuscum S582. Classification (NCBI taxonomy): domain Bacteria; kingdom Bacillati; phylum Cyanobacteriota; class Cyanophyceae; order Oculatellales; family Oculatellaceae; genus Calyptranema; species Calyptranema fuscum. Next base: position 36,030 of record NZ_JBSLYH010000051.1, on the reverse strand, counting down.
CGTTGTCTGAAAAGATAGTGGAATTAGTGATTGATAAAGTTTTACTGGGAGGTATTGTTTTAGCCGCAGGTTATTGGCTGAATAAACGATTTGAGATATTTAAGAATGAGACTAATGAAAAATATCATCAAAGACAACTCATCGCGGAGCTAGAGAATCAACAGAAGCAACATATTTCTGAATTAGAGAATCAGCTGACGATATCTCAATACAATGCGGAACTTGAGTTTATAGAAAGACAAATTTCTGAGTTTTACTGGCCAATATATTTAAGATTAGAAAAAGATAACGTAATGTGGAAGCGGATCAAAACGTTGAGTGCCGATAAAAATGTTTTACCTGCATCTGCCAGTGACGTTATAGAACGAGATTTTATTCTCAGGAAGCATCAAGAAATCGTTGAAATTATAGAGTCTAAGATTCATTTAGTGGGTGACTTTGCTAACAGCAAAGAGTTAATCAATGAGTTATTAAAGTACATCAAGCATGTTGCCATTTACAAAACAATTCGTTCTATCAAAGAACTACACAAAGTTAATCCTGTTGATCTGAATGAGCCGTTTCCCGAGAAGATTTTCTCATTAATTGAACATAACTTTCAAGAGTTGCAAAACAGATATGAGAATCTTAAAAAAGTCAGATTTGGGGAGCTTCAATCATAAGCTTAGTTTCATTGTTTAAGAATTAGGGTAATGGTATTCATATAATAATTTTTTGTGGTGCGGGCGACGCCCGCACCACAAAAAATTATTACTTTTTTAGGACTACCAGGATTCTTAAGGAGAGCCGAAATGACCTTATTTTTGGATGAATAGAAGAGATACTAACTCGTCTGGGGTAGGTGTCGGTCTACAATAGGCTACATGGAAATTAAGCCCGGAACCCTATATGTCGTCGCCACTCCTATCGGCAACCTGGAAGATATGACCTTCCGGGCTGTCTTTGTTTTGCAGAATGTGGATGCGATCGCCGCTGAAGATACCCGTCATACAGGAAAGTTGCTGCAACACTTTCAAGTTACCAAGCCGCAAATTAGTTATCATGACCACAACCGCATCAGCCGCTTAACAGAACTACTATCCCGATTGCGGCAGGGAAAAGCGATCGCTCTGGTGACGGATGCCGGGATGCCGGGAATTTCTGACCCTGGCTATGAATTGGTCAAAGCCTGTGTCGAAGAAGGGTTCCCGGTGGTACCAATTCCGGGAGCCAGTGCGGTGGTGACGGCTCTCAGTGCGTCAGGGTTGCCCAGCGATCGCTTTGTGTTTGAAGGTTTTTTGCCCGCGAAGGGACAGGAACGGCGTGAACGATTGGAATCACTGCAATTAGAATCTCGCACTCTGGTTTTTTATGAAGCACCCCACCGTATCCGACAAATGTTACAAGATTTGGCTGAAGCATTTGGGGGCGATCGCTCGATTGTGCTGGCACGAGAATTGACCAAACTGCACGAAGAATTTTGGCGCGGCACCGTTACCGAAGCGATCGCCCATTATACTCAACACGATCCTCAAGGAGAATATACCGTTGTGGTTGCCGGTTGTGAAAGTAGCCACCCTCAACTGTCTGAATCTGCTCTTAAAGCTGAATTGCAAGACCTGATTCGGCAAGGCTTTTCGCGATCGCAAGCCAGTCGCCAACTGGCAAAACAAACATCTCTACCTCGTCGGGAGATCTATCAACTGGCACTGGCAATTCCTGACCCTTCAGGATTGTAATAACTGCTGAATAATTTCGACCAACCGTTTTAACCGCACTGGTTTGCTCAGGTAGTAATTGGCTCCTGCGCGCAGGCATGATTCTTTATCCCCTTCCATCGCACGGGCTGTCAGGGCAATGATGGGCACAGAAGCAAGTTGCGGGTCAGATCGAATCAAACGGGTTGCTTCTAATCCATCCATCCCCGGCATTTGCACATCCATTAAGATGAGGTCGGGTTGTTGAGCTTTTGCCAGTGCTACGGCTTCTTCTCCATTGTTAGCCAAAATCACCCGGTAGTTGCGATCGCAAAGGTAGTCAAAGAAAGTTTCTCGGTTGGCTTCATTGTCTTCTGCCAGCAGAATCAGGGGTGCGATCGCATCATCCAGGATCGATTCTTCTGAAGCGGGTGCAGTACTGCTGAGGTCGGGATCAGACGGAGACGGCGAGGATACCTGATAGGGTAAGGCAACAGTGAAGCAACTGCCTTCACCCAACGTACTTGCAAGCGCTACCTGACCACCATGCAATTCAACAAACTGCTTTACCAACGCCAACCCCAAGCCAGTGCCTTCATATTGACGATTCATACGGCTATCTATTTGGACAAAGGGTTGGAACAATCGGTGTACATCATCAGGTGCAATCCCAATGCCCGTATCCGTCACCTGGAATAAGATCAGCGGCACATCTTGAGATTTGAATTGGTCAGGAATTGTTGCATTGCCACGCCAGGAAGTGCCGCAGCCAACTGCCACACTAAGACCGATCTGCCCTCCTTCGGGGGTAAATTTTATCGCATTGGTCAGCAAGTTAATTAATGCTTGCCGGATGCGGCGCTCATCGATGATGATTGACGCGATATCGGCTGGAATATCTGTGATGACTTGAATGTTCTTGCGGAATGCTTGCTGCCGGACAAACAGTAAACTGGCATCGCAAAGATGAGGCACTGAAACAGGCGTCAGATAAAGTTCTAACATGCCCGATGATATTTTTGCCAGGTCAAGAATATCGTTAATCAATTCCAGCAAGTGCCGTCCACTTTTCTCGACCGTGGTGATTGCCTTCTGCTGACGTTCAGTTAATGAACCCATGCGCTGTTCTTGCAAAGCTTCCGACATGCCCAAAATGGCATTCAGGGGTGTCCGCAATTCGTGGCTCATATTGGCAAGAAATTCATCTTTAAGCCGAGTGGCGCGGGCAAGTTCTTCGTTGGTTTGCATCAGTTGAACTTCGGCACGTTTGCGATCGGTGATATCCTGAGCCGCACCAATAATGAACTTGACCTGTCCCTCTGAATCACGACTAAAGACTAAATCTCGACTATAAAACCAGTGCCATTCACCGTCAGCATGTCTGAGCCGATATTCTATAGCAAACACTTCACCACCCGCAGACAGAGTCAAGCGTTCAAAGTGCGTCGCAATCAGTTCCTGATCGTCAGGGTGCAGGAGATTTAGTAAAAAATCAGATCCCATCGTCTGGATTTGGTCTGAAGTATAGCCCAATGTACTGGCAACCTCCCGGTTTGTGTAGACACTGCGCTGTTCCTGAATGTCATACAAGTAGAGAACATTGGGTGACGCATCCGCAATTTGTTGAATGAACCGCTGACTTTCTTGCAGGGCAAGCTCAGCATGTTTGCGATCGCTAATATCTGCCAAAATCCCTTGAGCACCCACAACGATGCCGTCAGCGTTGACGATAGGTGTGGCGTTGATGCTCACCCAGATGTAGTACCCCTCGCGATGGAGATGCCGGAACTCAATCGTGTTAAAGGCTTGCCCAGTCCTAAGAATCTCTATGTAATTACTCAGCATGCCTGGGAGATCGTCTGGGTGGATGAGATCGACGAGGGGTTTGCCGACCCAGTCACCAGGTTCCCAACCAAAGAGCGTCTGGAATTGGGGTGAAAGATAGTTGAAGATACCAAGATAGTCTGTTGACCAAATGACGTCGTTAGCGCCTTCTACCAACCGTCGGAACTTTGCTTCGCTTTCGGCGAGTTCAAACTCCATCCGTTTCAGCGCACTAATATCAAAATTGATGCCAATCATCTGCTGAGGATTGCCCTGAGCATCGCGCACCACTATTCCATACGCCTTGATAAAATGGATGCTGCCATCCGAATGCACCAGGCGAAACTCGGTGTCGTAGTCAGCCTGCCCTGCAATGGCTTGCCAGAGTAGTGATTCTGTAGCGTTCCGATCATCTGGATGGAGCCGATTGATCCACATCTCGTAGGGCAGAGAAGCATCCGGTTGCGGCGGGATATCATACAACTCATACATCCGCTCATCCCAAAACTTGACGTTGTGGACAATGTTCCAGTCCCAATACCCAAATGCTCCTGATTTAAGCGCCAGAGCAAGGCGTTCCGATAGGTTTTGCAGCTCTGTGGTACGTTCGGTAACTTTAGCTTCAAGTTCTTGATTGAGGGTCTGGAGCTGCTGTTCGGCGCGTTTGCGACTGGTAATATCGCGAATCATAACTAAGACTTCATCTTCACCGCTCTTGATGATCCGCACTTCTTCATCTTGAATGCGATCGCCAATGGAAAGGTGTTGCTCATAGATTTGCAATTCACCCGTTTGCAATGCCTGCTCTAAGTAATAGCGTTGTCGTTGTGCGGCGTCTGGAGGCAATAGCTCAGCAATCGACCGACCGACAATATCAAAATCTTCCGGGAAGATCGCAACCTTGCGATAAGGTGTGACCAACTCGCGATAGATTTGATCCGCTCCAATGCGAAACATCAGATCGGGAATCGCGGTGATGACGGCACGACTTCGGGCTTCGCTGGCGGCTAAGGCAAATTCTGCATGTTTGCGATCGCTAATGTTATTAGCACAACCAATCAAATGGGTAATATTGCCCTGATTGTCTTTGATCACAGAAAGGCGCAGGTTAACATAGAGTCGCCTTCCTGACTTAGCAATAACAGCTACTTCAGCCGCATGATGCCCTTTGGCTAAGAGCGGTGTAATTACTTCTGTCTGAAGATGCTCAAAATTTTCATAGAGAATACCAACATTCTGGCCCAACATTTCAGCTTCCGTATAGCCATAGAGTTGCTCGACGCCACGGTTCCAACTGAGAATAGTGCCATCCACATCGGTGCAAATTACCCCGTCATGAATGTCTTCCAACACTTGTGCCTGGAGACGTAAGGTCGCTTCCGTTTGTTTGGACTGGCTAATATTGCGCCCCTCGGCGATGAGCATGACAATTTTTCCCGATTCATCCCATAGAGGATGCAGCGAAAAGTCTACTGGAACGACTAGATTTTCAGCATTCAATATCTCGACTTCGTAGGAAATTGTTTCCCCCTGGGCAGCACGGGCGATCGCGGCTTTGAGTTGATCTTGCACAGTCTCAGAGATATCCCACCAGGGTGTTTCCCAAAACGGCTGGTTGATCACCTCTTCGAGCTGCAAGTCTCTAAAGCTCAGCGCCGTTTGATTGACCTCTACCACCATGCCGGTGAGATCCAGCACTCCCATCATCTCAAACGTATGATTGAAAATGCCTCGAAATTTACGCTCACTGGTCAATAATTCACTGGTACGTTCTTCAACTTTCTGCTCCAGCGATGCGTTGAGGGCTTGCAGCGATGCATAAAGTTCTGCCTGTTGAATGGCGATCGCCGTCTGCACCGCTAATTGCTGAAGCAACCAAATATCGCTTTCCTCCCAGGCGCGGGGCGCAGCACATTGATGTGCAATCAACAAACCCCATAACTGAGGCTGCCCGTTGGGCATCAAGATGGGCACGACCAGGTTCGCCCGTACCTGAAACTGCTCCAGGAGCTGCACATGACAATCCGTCAGGTTTGCTTGATAAATATCGCAGGCAGCAAAAATTCTGCCCTCTTGATAGGCTCCACCAAGGTTTTCCTGAAAACAAGTATCCACAACTTGCGCATTTAGGCAAGGAGACCAGGGTGAAGTGACTGATTCCGAGACAATCGTGCCGCTCATATCAGGATTAAATTGATAAACCAGCACCCGATCGGCAACCAAAAACTCACGCACGTCCTGGACGACCGTACCCAAAATCTCTTCCAATTTCAGATATTGCCGAATATGAAGCGCCATTTTGGCAATGATGGCTTCTTGCTGTTGCGATCGGACTAATCGCCGAGACAGGATGATGCGATCGCGAACTCGGCTAACACACGTACAAAGTTCAACAGCCGTAATATCTCTCTTGATCAGATAATCGGTTGCCCCCAATTTCATTGCCTGTACCGCAACCCGCTCATCCCCCTGTCCCGTCAGGATGATTGCGGGTAATTTCTCGTCGGGGTAGCCTGTCCCCATCTCTGCCAAAAATTCCAGTCCATCCCCGTCTGGTAAATTCAGATCCACCAGAACCACATCTGGCTGATGCGATCGCCACAGATCTAACCCTTGCTGCAATGTTTCTGCTTCAAGCAGACGGTAAGAACAATCTGTATCAGCCATGAGATAGCGGCTGTAGATCACCCGATCAACGTCCGAATCATCCACAAGGAGCACCGTTGCTGTATTAGACAGAACAGATGAAGATGCTTGAGAGTTGCGGCTATTGCCGTCGTCCTGGGGAGACGTTGGCTGGGACGATGAATTGGGCATGGTTCGGCAGTAACAACATTTAAAGGGGATGAGAACGAGTCCTTGAATCGTTTGAGGTATTATATCTACGCACTGATCAGGTTCTCACAGATCACGGGCGGCATTTCACAGGAGTGGTTTTCATCGTGTGGAGATTGTAGCCTGACTCAATCGAGTTATGCCTGATGATGTGTTGAAAAGTAATGCTTTTCACCCGGTCACTATTTTGCTCTGGAGAGCATAACATTACCTAGACTGAATTCAAAATTGGTATCGTCGAGTCTAAGTATTGCCGATTTAGGCAATGACATTTAATGCAAGTACTACGGTGTAGAATTTACACCAAATGTCATTGTTAACTTAAGCAATACCCAAAAGTCTACACCTTACAGATTGCCCATGAAAACAAAACTCTTCACGCTGATCAAAGGAATTTCTATCATTCTCATTTCCAGTGCGCTGGGTTTAGAGCTATGGAATCTGTCTGCGTATTGGATGACCCATGCAACCTTTGATCTGCCTGTCTGGATGGTTGCATTCGCCCGGTTTGCGTTGATCTCCCATTTGATCGAAGGGTTAATTGCTGCCCGATCTGCACCGGCTAAGCAAAAAGCAGCGATCTCGTATGGGATTTATACTTTCTTTGTGGGTACGGTTGCATTGTTAGAATTGTTTGATCCGCAGGGACTCATCATGGGCGATCGCTCCTCTGAATCGTACGGAACGTCAGATTGATTCTGGGATCAACGGGTTTTGCTGTTTTAGGGACTTGATGCAACCAGTAGTGTTGGGTCGATCCTTGCATCAGCAAGCCACTACCCTGGGTCAGGTCTAACGTATACTTCAAGGCTTTATTGTGTTTGTGCCGCAGCATAAATCGACGGGTTCCCCCCAAACTGAGGGAAGCAATCACTGGATCACGACCTAATTCGGGTTCATCATCGCTGTGCCATGCCACACTATCATTGCCATCGCGGTAGAGGTTGAGCAACACACTATTAAAACAGGTGTGCGCTAAGGTTTCTGCCATTGATTTAATGTGCAGGAGCGGCTCCGTCCAGGGATGAGGCACCATCGTAATGCCGGAGTAGGTATAGGTTGTGTTGCGATCGCCATACCAGGCTGTGAGCCGCGGAATGGGGATCGTTTGTCCGGCAATTTTGATACAATCCTGCTGCCACTGAATGGATGAATTGAGCGTTGCAAACCATTGATCACTTTCAGCCTGACTGAATATCTCCGGATAGAAATATATCTCGGCATCGGGCAAATCTAACTTGATCGCTGAATCTTCATTGGGTAATGGGGATCGATCCCAGAGGCTCAGTTGTCGCGAATCCATAGTGCCAGTCCACCTCCTCGACCGCGTGCTGCAATGCAATCGTCTGTAACCCAAAAGAAAGCAAAGAACGGTAAGGTGGCGATCGCTTGTTGATAGAAATCGTGGTGATCTACTTTACCTTGACGCACAGCACCCTTGTAGATCGTCAGCCCCAAGACACTGACGTGAATCTGGTTAAAATCAAAAGCCAGTAGATTTTTTTTGCCCATGTACTTGAGCGGTCCTGTAAATTTTACCGTTACCGAACCGACTTGAATTTGATTGCTAATGTCACCCTGATCTGGGCTACTGTTTGCATCGGTTGCGGCAGCAAAGCAAATATGCGCCGGAGCAAACTTGGGCAGATAAAACCCCTTACCCAGGATAATGCCGCCCCGTTGGCGCACTTTGCGGGTGCCTGTGGCAAAACACAGACGCCAGCGTCCATTCAGGCTGGCAAATGGATAGCTAAGCCGCTGTTGCTTCGCTGTTTTTTCGGCTTGTAACAAGGCATTCACCACTTGCTCAGCCGTCGGGCGATCGCGTTTGGACTGGAACCCAGAATGGGGTGATGGTGCCGCCGCATCCTGCTGCCCTCCCCGAAATGCATTCGCCGCTTGCGTCAATATGGCAGCAAAGTCAGGGCTAGCCGGAGATGCAAAATCAATGGTAGAAGAATGGGTCATACTGTCACTAAGAATGATGGTGTGCTAAAGAAACTGTAAACCGACTGCCTTTTCCTACCTCACTTTCCACAGAAATGCTGCCTCCATGCAGTTCGACAAGCCGTCGCACGAGCGTCAGTCCTAACCCTGTGCCTGCATATCGACGGGAGTAAGAACTATCAATTTGCACGAAGGGTTGAAACAGTTGCTCAACATCGGCGGGTGCGATGCCAATCCCTGTATCAGATACACTAAATCGTAAAACAGAGTGCGCTAAATCTGATTCAACCGCGAGTTCAACCTGTCCTCCCGATGGCGTAAATTTCACCGCATTACTCAGCAAATTGATCAAGATCTGGCGCATCCGTCGTTCATCTAATTCTGCAATCTGGACATCATCGGCGATCGCCAAACTGAGGCTAATTTGCTTATCATCTGCCATCGGCTGAATGAAGTTAAGGCTGGCGTAGCACAACGGTTGTAGCGCCACGATAGCGGGTTGCAAGTCCATCTTGCCAGATTCAATTTTGGCAAGATCAAGAATATCATTGATCAATTCCAATAAATGCTTCCCACTTTGGATGATGGTTGAGATGTACTGATATTGTCGAGGATTGAGTGCGCCAAACATTTCCGCTTGCAATACCTCAGACAAGCCCAAAATAGAGGTGAGAGGGGTGCGTAATTCATGGCTCATATTTGCCAAAAATTCATCTTTAGCTTGACTGGCAGCATCCGCCAAACTCTTTGCCTGACGCAGGTTTTCTTCTGCTTGCTTACGTTCTGAAATATCAGTAGTTGACCCGACCAGTCGGATCGGTGTTCCTGTATCATCCCAAATAGCTTGCCCTCGTACTTGCACCCACTTATAGGTGCCATCTTTGCATTGGGCACGATATTCCACAGCATACTGCGGAATTTTGCGGTGCAAGTAGGCTTGATGAATCGCCATAATGCGATCGCGATCATCGGGATGAATGCGGCTAAGCCATTCATCCGGATCATCCAACACATCCTCCTCGGCATATCCCATAATTTCTTTCCAGCGGTTAGATCGAAACATGGTGTGATTCTTTTTATCCCAATCCCAAATCCCATCATTATTGGCTTTGAGAACGAGTTGCCAGCGTTCTTCTGCCGCCCGCAGCGCAATTTCTGCCTGTTTCCGTTCTGTAATATCCATCGTCGTGCCAAACAACCGTAACAGCTCCCCTTGTTGATTGAGAATGGGTTCGGTTCTAACTTCAACGTAGCGGATGGATTCATCGGGTCGAATGATACGATGTTCGAGTTCAATCGGCATATAGTTAACTATGCCCTGCTCAAACCGTGTCTGCCAGAGGGAGAGGTCGTCTGGATGAACACGGTGATCTCTCAATTCTTCATAGGTCGGTTCACCTTGATCGGGGTCAAGCCCATAAATATGAAACAGTTCTTCTGACCAACTGTTTTCCCCCTTTAAAGAATCAAATTCCCAACTGCCGATGTGAGCAATTCTCTGGGCATTTGCAAGATGGGCTTTGCTACGTTTGCGATCGCTAATATCATGCATTACCGAGAGAATGCAGGGAATTCCATCAATCTCAATCAGTTCAGCAGACATCAACACAATTTTGATCTCGCCCGCTTGAGTCCGAAGCCTGACTTCTAGATTCAAAAATCGCCCTGCGTCTTGCAACAATTGTCGTAATTTCATCCGGTCGTCTATTGTCACCCACAGGTTGAGTTCGACGGTGCTATAGCCGATCACGTGTTCGCGGGCGTAGCCGATGAGTTGACAAAGGCTATGATTTACTTCGATATAACGACCTTCCGCATAACTAGCGATCGCCACTGGATAGGGTGAAGCATAAAAAGCACGTTCAAATATTTTTTCTGCTTGTTTACGAACTGACATTTCTTGTTGCAATCGTTGGCTTTGCTCGGCAAGTTGCTGTTCCAAGGTGCGGGCATGGTCTCCTAACTGACGGCGATGGAGGGCATGTTCTATCGCGATCGCTGCCTGAGTCAAAAGAAAGTGCAAACTGTCCCGATGAGGTGCAAGCACAGCATCAGTGAATGCACCCCTCGATTGATAATGCTCCAAATAAAGAATGCCCAGTATTCTGCCATCCAAATTTATATCATCAGCATTGATACCATCAGAATTAATACCATTAGAATTTATATCATCAGAATTTATATCATCAGACGGTTGTGGCACAGGAGTTTTACCAAGAGTACTAGTTCTTGACCTGGTGGTTTGAGAGTCTCCAAGCGGTAAAGGGTGTCTCAAAAGAGGCAGACATAGCACAGACCTGGGATGCTGCTGGCTGAAATAGGCATCAATAGATCCACCATCCCAAGCTTCATCTAGATAATCATCCAGGGAGCGTGTTATCTGAGGCTGGTGGGCTGGCGCACTCGTTCGGCTAACATCGTCGATCGCATACACTTTACCCGTTTGTTTGACTTTCGTGATTAAGCTCAAAGGAACGGTTTGACCCAGGTCTAAACAGGGCGATCTCCAACCGCTCACTTGCCCCACACGATATTCTGCTGCAAGGGTTAATTCAGCATCTCCAGCCCAAACAAAAACTGCTCGCTCAGCCCCTATCTGTTCTGCAATCACTCGGGTCAGAGTAATCTGTAAGCGATCCAGCTCAAGCTCTTCAGATATGGCTTGAGCTGCATTGAACACCATTGCCAAATCTGGAACTGTCGCCTCCCCCCCGTTTGATGTTGTCGATCTCCCAAGGGACATCTTTCCACTCCCTAAAAAGATGGGATACCCATTTTCATCCCAGCTTACAGCCGTTTTTAAAGAGTAAGCCGTAGTCATCAAAAGTTTATTTTAGGCAACGTATCGGGCATGGCTTAATCTAGCGATGAAATTGGGTGGGAGTGCTGCGCTCCGCGCGGCACTCCCACCCAATTTCATCGCCTCAACTCGTTACCTCACCGGGAAAAGTTTTTACGCTGCTGTTTGCACAGGTTTTACTCTACGCGATCGCAATAACTGGACAAAGGTATCGCTGACCGTGTGGTCTTTGGTATCAGCCGCATACTGAATCAACATTTCACGCAGGGCGATCGCATCCTCCAATTTTAGAAAACTTGCCAACATAAAATATACCCCTCGAAAACGTGGATCACCCAGGTGTTGTTCTTGTCGCTCTGGGTACGCCAAAAATGTTTGAAGAATAAAAAACTCTGCAATTTTGTCGTGGCGAAAATACCATTCTTTGGCAGGCTTTCCTTCGCTATCCGTAGCTTGACGGCTAACCACCATTTTGTGCCGTTCCATGCCCAAAAGTTCCTCTAAAAACTGAGCGTCGGGTAATGCTGCTTCATCTTTAAGCCGCATCTGGTAAACGGCTTCCGAGAAAACATCCAGCGGAAATTCTCGCCCCAGATGCTTGTCTCGATATTCCTCTGCCATCACCGTATATTGCTGTTCCTGTAACCGAAACAAGTCTGGCTGTTTGCCTGCGGCAATCATCGAAGCAATCACCGTTAGATCCATTGGATTAGAAAGAATCCGTTGAGCGGCTGCCAGTTCTTCAGCATCTTGTCGATCGCCTAAAACTTGTTCCAGATAACGGGTGCAAGATTGCTCATAGGCTTCACCACGAATGGGAGCATAGTCGGGAATCAATGGATTCCGAGAGCGTAAAAATGCTTCAACATGCGATCGCCCCAAGGGTTGCATGACAATCCGTTTAGCCGTCGCCGGAGGGATCCATTCCATGGGTTGCGTTGCCAGAATGATATCGCCTTTGAAGTAGTTTTCGGTGAATTCGACAATCTTAGCTCGTGTATCCGCGCTCACTTCGTTCAGACCATCAATACAAATAGCGATCGCCCCACTATAAATCAAATTTTGCAAAAACTTCGGGTCTTTAATCTCCTCACCATGCAACTTCTTTTGGATTGCTTCAATCACACCATCAGCACACTTGGTTGCCGGAAGATATACCACAACTCGTTGCGATCGCTGGCAGAGATGCCGTAAAAACATCGTCTTGCCCAATCCCGAAGCCCCTTCCAGCACCAGTTGCCCCTGAAACCCTGAAACCGCTGCCCGAATCGGAACACTCTCCCCTGAATCAGGATTTTTGACCTCTGAATTTTCAAAATAGGCTTCTGGTTTAAAGTTCTCCAATCCGGCATCGGCGAGCAGAGATTCCCGAAAGGGGGAAAAGAGCGATCGCCGCAGAAACGGCACCCAGGTCAACGCAAACCCCACATAGCCCAATCCCATAATCTTCCGCACCCAGGGATTCCAAAAGAAGATGGCTTGTACCTGCGGAGATTTGGGATAGAGGAGAATCAGAGCCAGCCAAAATGCGGCGTGAGCTAACCAAACTTGTTTTCCGGCTGAAATCCATTCAGCAACAGATTGCAGCAGAAATGCCTGCCGCTTGTTCTGAAGCGATTCCAGCGACGTCTCCACGCTCAGACGATAATCATCCAGATAGATATTATCTTTTTGCAACCTTGGATCGGCTAACACGTCTTTAATGGTCAAAACAACTGCCAATGCTTGCTCAGTCTGCGGCATCGTCAACGCATGGCGATACTGATTAGCTGCAATATCTTTTAGCGATCGCGCAGCCTCTTTGCGCACCTCAAACTCATTGTCTTTCAATGCCTCAAACAATGTAGGGAGGACGGAATCAGGATTTGTGCTAAAGAGTCCTAATGCGTAAGCAGCACTACTCCGAACAGATGGGTTTTCATCCTTAATCAGATTAATCAAGGGGGAAATAGCCGTTTCATCTTCTACACCGATCGCCCGTATCGTATAAGCTGCATTACTGCGCACATGGGCATATGGATCTTGAAGCGTCTCTATCAAGACAGGAAGAGCTACTTTATAGTCCTCATCGTTTCTGTTCAAGGCATAAGCGGCATAGCTACGGACAGCAGCATTCTCATCCTTTAAAGCCTCGATCAGCGCCGGAATAGCAATTTTGGTATCTGCACCAATCTGTGCAATAGCGGCTGCCGCGCTACTTCGGACATCGGCGTTGCTATCCTTCAATACTTCTAATATGGCAGGAAGTACGCTGTTAGTTTGAGTGCCAGAATTCCTGAGTGCATAGACCGCAGCAGAACGAACTTTTGAGTTTCCGTCTTGAAGCGCTTCTATAAGGGCAGGGATTGCGATATCAGCTTTAATGGCAGCAATGGATAAGCTAGATGCAGCAGTCTGACGAACCTCAGCATTTTCATCGTTTAAAGCTTGAACTAAAGCAGGAACAACCAGGTCATCTTGTATGCCAACATGGAAATATAAAGCATACACGGCATGAATTCGAATGTTGGCATTGTTGTTTTCGAGAGCTTTGATTAGCGTCGGAATCGCATCGGCATCACAGTCAAACAGTGCATCACTACGATTGCTGAGGTAGCCATTGACGTCTGCTTCTGTGCAGGTTTTTGCCCAGGCAGAACCAGTGAATAGCAACGGCAGTGAGAAACTGAGGAGAGCAATTTTTAAAGCGATGGAGAAGGGATTTCGCATGGGTTTCTCTGTGGGGGCAGCACGAGAGGAAAGTATTCAAGGCGATCGCTCGACGTTGAATGGTGTTACTGGATACTTCGCCTTCAGGCATTGTAAATCCGGGTTGAGCCAGTGATGTTTCCGATGTGCAAAAGGTTATCTGCCTTAACTCAACCTACGGGAGAAAGCCAGGTTAACCGAATTGGAGTTGTTGCTGGATACAGAGATGAACGGTGAGCGATGGCAACGTGACTAGCCCCCCTAGATTTCCACACATGGGAGAATTTGAGCAATCCGGCTCCCTTAGAATTGGGGGTTGGGGGGCAAATTCATCCGTTTATTCAGCGACGCCGAATTAGCTGCCAACGCCCTGTCATCTCAACATTACTTTCGTCTTGGTAGGGAAATCCGTATCTCCAGAGGGAGGACAACCCCCGATTAAAATATAAAGGGACTGCCCAAAATATTGATAGATTGCGCTGCAAGCCTCACATTCGATCGCAAATTTTGCTTTAGACGTTGGAAGTAGACCTATGACAACCATCCTGGAACAGGGAAATATCACGATCCATACCGAGAATATCTTTCCCATTATTAAGAAATGGCTCTATTCAGATCATGAGATTTTTCTAAGGGAACTCATCTCCAATGCGGTAGACGCAATTAAAAAGCTGGATATGGTGTCCCGCTCGGGAGAATATTCTGGGGATATCAGCGAGTCAAAAATTGAAATCACCCTCGACAAAGACAACAAAAAGCTATCGATTTCCGATACGGGCATCGGTATGACTGCCGATGAGGTGAAAAAGTATATTAACCAGGTTGCTTTTTCTAGCGCAGAAGAATTTGTTGAAAAGTATAAAAACAGCACCGACCAACAGATCATTGGGCATTTTGGTCTGGGTTTTTATTCGTCTTTCATGGTGGCGTCTCAGGTCGATATTGACACCTTGTCGTATCAAGATGGCGCAACCCCCGTTCACTGGTCGTGCGATGGTTCGACTCAGTTTGAGTTGAGTGAATCGACCCGTACCACTCGCGGCACAACCATCACCCTGACCTTGATGGATGAGGAACAGGAATATTTAGAACCTTATCGCATCAAGCAGTTGGTCAAAACCTACTGCGATTTCATGCCCTATCCTATCCTGTTGGATAGTGAGCAAATCAACAAACAGAAAGCTCCCTGGAAAGAGTCTCCCGGCAACCTTAGCAAAGATGACTATCTAGAGTTCTATCGCTATCTCTATCCCTTTCAGGAAGATCCGCTACTGTGGGTGCATTTGAATACCGATTATCCGTTTGTGGTCAATGGTATTCTCTACTTCCCTAAACTCAAGCCCGATGTCGATGTCACTAAAGGACAGATCAAACTGTTCTGCAATCAAGTCTTTGTCAGCGACAACTGCGAAGAGGTGATCCCTCGTTTTTTGCTGCCGTTGCGGGGTGTGATCGATAGTATCGACATTCCTCTCAACGTCTCGCGCAGCTTCTTACAGAACGATCGCACAGTCCGCAAAATTGCCGACTATATTGCCAAGAAAGTAGGCGATCGCCTCAAAGAACTCTACCGGGATGACCGCGACGCTTATGTCAAGAGCTGGCAAGATCTGGGCACGTTCGTCAAGTTTGGCTCTATGAACGACGACAAGTTCAAAAAACAGGTCGAAGATATCTTGATCTACCGCACCACCTACCAGGGTGCTGTCGGTGGCGATCAAGGGGCGACCCCCGCTGTGCAGGTACAATCCGCCGACGGTGATGTTTGGCAAGATGTGACGTCTGAGGCTGAGTCTGGCAGCACCAGCTCAACAACTCCTTACACGACGTTGAAGGAATATCTGGAGCGCAATAAAGAGCGCCATGAAAACCGCGTCTTTTACTGCACCGACTCCGCATCCCAGGCAACCTATGTAGAACTGCACAAGAGCCAGGGCATCGAAGTCTTGTATATGGACTCGTTTATCGACTCGCACTTCATCAGTTTCCTGGAGCGAGAGCATACCGATGTCCGGTTCTCGCGAGTCGATTCTGACCTGGACGAGACCCTGATTGACCAGGATAAGTCGGGTGACATTGTTGATCCCACAACCAACAAAACCCGCAGCGAACAAATTAAAGAATTGTTTGAAAAAGCGCTCAACAAACCCAAGCTCACTATTCGCACAGAAGCGCTGAAGTCTGAAAATGCAGAAGCTGCCCCGCCTGCTATGGTGCTATTGCCCGAAGTGCTGCGGCGAATGCAAGAGATGAATGCCTTGTTGAGCCAGCAAGCCATGCAGTTCCCAGAAGAACACACATTGCTGGTCAATACGGCTCATCCCCTGATTCAAAATCTCGTGACCCTTAACCAGGGCAGCATCCTGCAAGCAGACGGAACAACCGCATCCAACGACCTCAGCACCCTGATGTGTCAGCACATTTATGACCTGGCACTGATGGCACAAAAAGGGTTTGATGCCGATGGCATGAAGTCCTTTGTGGAGCGATCGAACCAGGTGTTAACGCGATTAACCGAAAAATAGGGCGCTCTCACTAGAGACGCGATCCATCGCCTATCGCGTCTGTTGATTCAGTCCGGTGTGGTGGGGCGCTATGCGCCCCACCACACCGTTTTTGTTGAACGACCTTGCACATTGCGATCGCGAGCAATTTTTTTCCATGACTTGCCCTGACAATTCTGCTATAATCGCTAATCGTGCCTAAGTAGACTGAATTCACTGGAACAGCCATGCCTCGTAAATGTGATTTGACTGGTAAGAAGGCAAATAATGCGTTCGCCGTTTCTCACTCTCACCGTCGGACGAAGAAGCTTCAGGAAGCCAATCTGCAAGAAAAGCGGATCTGGTGGCCCCAAGGAAAACGCTGGGTGAGACTGCGTCTTTCAACAAAAGCGATTAAAACCCTTGAGAAGAAAGGGATTGCTGCAATGGCAAAAGAAGCGGGGATCGACCTGCGCAAATATTAAAGGATTAGCAAATCTCTCAATTGCAGGCTTTAGCTTTTTGATCGACCCAGGTTTGTTGTACAAGACGCCTGGGTTAATTTCTAAGAGACTGGCTGTCAGGTGCGATCGCCTTTGGGGTCGATTCTAAACCGGCTGTAGAAACCAACACGTTTTGGGGTAGGGGTACGGATGGTCGAACCCCTATCTTTTTGCATGGGCTAAAAACGTCTGAGTCTTGAGAACCAGGGTGAGAGTCCCAGAATGAGCAGTTTGGTGGGTCAGACTAGACTTTGCCTGGTCTGACCCACCAAACTGGTTAGGCACTTCTGAGTTCTGTCCAATGTTTGTCGTACAAGTCGATCACCTCTTCAACTGGCGCGATCCCCTCACATTTGTCCAACATTTCTGCGGTGGGGAAGAGTTTTGCATTGGCTTTCAACTCACTCGATAACAACTCAAAGGCAGGCACAATCGGAGTTGCAATTTTGAGTGTCTCGACCGCAGTCTTCGCATTTTCCGGTTCCATCATAAAATTAATCCAGGTGTAGGCAGCGTCTACATTGGGTGCAGAGGTGGGAATTGCCATCGTATCTGTCCATACCGAGGTGCCGTTTTTAGGAATCACGTAGACCAGATTGGGATGGTCGATCGGTAATAAATTCCCCAGGGTTGAATAAGACATACAAATCGCCAGATCGCCTGAAATCAGTTGATCTTCCCAACCATAGGTTTGAAATGAAGCGATCGCCGGTTTCAGTTCTAACAGCTTGTTGTATGCTTCCTCTAGCTGTGCCGAGTCCGTAGCATTGTAGGAATAGCCCAGCATTTTCAATACGGCTCCCATCGTTTCGCGGACATCATCCAACAACGTCATTTTGCCAGCCAGTGCCTCTTGATTTTGCCAGAGAAAATCTAATCCTTCCGGTTCCCCATCTAAAACATCGCGGTTGTAAAGCAACCCTGTGGTGCCGATGGTAAAGGGCACGCTATGGGCATTGTTAGGGTCATAGACTGGACTTTTCCACTTTTCTAATAACGTATCCAACCCGTTGATGCGACTGGCATCCAGTTCCGTTAGCAACTGCAATTCAGTCATCTGCCGCACCATATAATCAGATGGGTAGATAAGGCTGTATTGCGATCCGCCACCCGCCTGCAATTTAGCCAGCATGGTTTCGTTGGAATCATAGACATCAACCACCACATTGATTCCAGTCTTTTCCTTAAACAGGGCATTCAAATCTTCGCTTAAATAATCTGCCCAGGTGTAGATATAGAGCGTATTGGGATCACCCGATGGTGCTGCCGGAGTATCTGCATCTGCAACAGACCCACTGATGGTGCCTCTAGCACAATTAGAAAAAGCCATGCTGGACAAAGCTGCCGCAGAAAATTGCAGGAACCTGCGACGACTGGCATTGAGCCTGGGCGTTAGTTTGGTAGGACGAGGATAGGGTTGAGAAGACGGTTGAGACGGTCTCAGGTTCATAGACAATGAGCGACTCCAAACGTAAAACGACAAGATGAGTGAGCAATGATCAGTCAGCAAAAATGAACGTTCAAACATCGACTGGACGGTAGGCTAAAGCCGCCCGAACCGCGATTGTTTATGCCCTTTGGGGTAACCAATCATTGATTCGGACAAGTTTTTAGGATCATGGATTGCATAAAACCCGAGTTTTTTTGAAAGCGCGATGTCGAAGCCATCGCGCTTTCAAAAAAACAGACAGGTCAATCAATCGGTGATCCTCACCGTTGATCCAGAAACGTTGATCCAGAAACCCAGTGCTAGATGTTTCTAGAAATAGATGCTTGATAGTGCTATGGACTCAGAACCAGCAAGGTAACAGGTTAAAAAACAGCTCCGCACAATGTTTCAACCCGTGACCTGCCCTAACAGGATTGCATCAGGCTATAGACATCCATTGGCGATCGCATTGACGCTCTACCCATGAGTAAATCAGGCTGAGTCAGAATAACAGTTGCCAAAGTTACTAAATCGGCACGGGTCTTAAAGATTGGCAAGTTTTTTTGAGGATTTAGCTATGCTGCTGGCGTGAGATTTAGGGGATCATGGCGACTTTGATGACTTTGCGATCGCGCATATCTTCAAACGTTTGCTGCAAATCTTTGAGCGATCGCTGATCACTAATCAATAACTCAAACGGCAAAACTCGACGTGCCAATACAGCCAACGCCTCGCGCACATAGTAAGGCGTATTGTGAAACACACCTTTGAGCGTTAATTCACTGTAATGCAATTGCTCCGTATTAACAGTAATGGTCGTATCCCGAGGACAACCCCCAAACAAATTCACCGTCGCACCCGGACGCGCACAGGCGATCGCCATTTCCCACACCGACGGCACCCCCGTTGCTTCGATCACCACATCGGCTCCCCAACCCTCTGTTAACGCCTTCACCTGCTGAGGAATAGAGTCAATCTGGCGATGGTTAAAGGTTTGCGCTGCACCCAGTTGCTGACCGATCTGGAGACGGTGATCATTCCCGCCAAAGAGGAAAACCTGGGGTGGGGTGGGGTGAAGCGAGGAGGGGGTCGTAGGAACAATTCCTGGCACTTGCTCCGTGGGATTAAACCCATACCCGATCGCCAGCGCCGCCACAAACATTAAGCCGATCGCACCATCCCCCAGAACGACAACGCGATCGCCCGGTTTTACCTGAGAGCGGGCAACGCCATGCAACACACACGCGAGCGGTTCGGTCAGGGCAGCTAACTCATCGGGTACGCCCGCTGGAATCGGCAAAAGATTGTGGGCAACGATGGGGGCTGGAATTTTTAGATATTCGGCAAACGTGCCATTGTTAAAGCTGAGATGGGTGCAGAGTGAATATTCGTGCCGCTGACAAAAAAAACACTTCATGCAGGGTGCCGAATTGTTGGCAACCACGCGATCGCCGAGGTTCCAACCCGTGACGCGATCGCCTATGGCAACAATCTGTCCGGCAGCTTCATGCCCAAACAAGGTAGGTGGCTTCAACATCTTGGCATGTCCACCCCGCCGCCAAACCTTGAGATCGGTGCCGCAGGTGGTCGCCGTTGCCACCCGAATCACGACTTCATCGGGTGCAGGGGTCGGTTCTGCAACGTGTTCTAGTCGTAAATCTTCTTGCCCGTACAATACTGCCGCCAGCACACCCAATCATCTCCAAGGGATACGAATTTTCATCATCTCACATGTAATTCTTTTTGAGGGAGCGACGGCAGAGCCGTCGCTCCCTCAAAAAGAATCGGGTGTTAATTGGCGGCGGGTGTTAGTTGGCTATGGATTAACGCCTGATCGAGGGCTCGACCAATCATCACCAGTTTGGTTTGGCGGGGTTCGCTGGTTTGCCAGGGGCGATCGTAGAAATAATCAAAGCGATCGCCAACACCATGCAATACCAGGCGCATCGGCTTATTAGGAACCGAAACAAAGCCTTTAATCCGGTAGATTTCTTGCTGCTGCACCAGGGTTTGCAAACGGTGGATCAAAGTTGCCGGGTCAAAGGCGTCATCGACCCAAAATTGAACGGAGTTAATGCCATCATCGTGGTCGTGGTCTTCTTCGGTGTCATGGTGGCTGGGACGGCTGTCGAGATTATCTTCTACAGCAGAATTAAAGCCCAATAGTAACTCAGTAGTCACCTGACCCTGTTTGCATGGCACGATCTTGACACCCGCCCGGAGTTCTTGCTGCAACCACTTCATCACCTTGGCTTGCGCCTCAGCATCGACGCAATCAACCTTGGTCAACAACACCAGATCCGCACAGGCCAGTTGATCTTCAAACAATTCTTCGATCGGAGTTTCATGTTCCAGGCTAGAATCTGCCTGTCGTTGGGCTTCCAAAGCATCCAGATCGCCAACCAGTTGACCATTGGCTAAAGCCGCACAATCTACGACTGTGATCACCCCATCCACCGTGGCAGCCGTGCGAATTTCGTGCCAGCGAAACGCTTGCACCAACGGTTTCGGTAACGCCAATCCAGACGTTTCAATCACAATACAATCGATTTGATCCCGCCGTTTCAGCAATTCCTGCATAGTGGGTAAAAATTCTTCTTGCACGGTGCAGCAAAGGCAACCATTGGTCAATTCCACAATAGTGCTGGGGGTGTCGTCGTCGTCGCACACCTGACAAGAGCGCAAGAGTTCGCCGTCAATGCCAACTTCGCCAAATTCATTAACCAGTACCGCAATGCGGCGACCTTCGTTATTTTGCAAAAGATGGCGAACAAGGGTGGTTTTCCCTGCGCCCAGGAAACCTGTGACCACTGTAACCGGGATTTTATGCATGGTTGGAGGGTGTTCTTGAAACGGGTAAGGGCAAAGTCATGCGGCGCAATCCAAACCCCGCACCTAAGCCAACGGCGGCGATCGCCGTCAGATAGGCAAGACTGATCAGCCGGACTGATAGCGGCGGAAAGGCACCGTCTACCTCTACATCCTGCATCAAACTCAGAGACGGAAAGGCTGGGTCGGCGTTGGCTGGGGGCGATGCTGTAATCTGAATGGCATGGGGCATGCCATCAAAAAACTGTTGCGTCCAGGCTACCGTACCGTTAGCGTCTGGAATACCACGATAGGCAAACATCAGCTCGTTTTCTTCCAGCCCTATCACCTGAATGTTGAACTCAGCCTGGTCGATCGGCTGTTGGGTGCGGCTGTCTGCCAGTTGGACGGATAAATCGGCAGTCGTGCCGACTTGAGCATCAGTTTCACCTTGATAGGTCAGCGTCAGATTTCCGGCTTGGGGGACAGCGGCGGGACGGGGAACAGATTCATGATGACTGTGATTGTGGCTGGCTTCTGCCAATTCGGCATAGATATTGACAAACAACAGCGCAGCGATCGCCACAACTGTAACTCCCGATAACAATAACCGCACGGGTTGTGCGG
The DNA here is from genome assembly GCF_055793305.1 of Calyptranema fuscum S582. NCBI lineage: Bacteria > Bacillati > Cyanobacteriota > Cyanophyceae > Oculatellales > Oculatellaceae > Calyptranema > Calyptranema fuscum. Next base: position 14,410 of record NZ_JBSLYH010000051.1, on the reverse strand, counting down.
CTACCTCACCCTCTTGAGCCTGAGAACGAGCGCCAATCACCCAACCGCCACCCAACCCCACCAGGAGCAAAACAGCTGCCAAAATAGCAGCATTGCGATATTTGATCGGGTTTTCGGGAACCGTGAGGGTTAACGTTTGTTGAAACGGTTCAAATGCCCCTGCGGTTAGCGGCGAAACTGTGACCAGGAGGCGATAGTTGCCACGAATGGGCATGCGCTGTTGCCACTGAAGTGTACCCGTCGGAGCGATCGCATCCAGTGTCAGTAGCGTGGTGCCTTCGACCATGGGGAAATCCGTCGTCAGCCAGGGAGTTTTAGCAGGAGTCAACAGCTCTAGCTGAAATCGGACATTCGGCAAGGGCTGTTGGTTGTCATCTAGAGCTTGCAGTTGAATGGCGATCGGTTCTTTTAAGGGAACGGTTTGCTGAAGTGGTGGCTGCGTTTCTAACTGCACGGAGGGCTGAGCCAGACTAGCCGTTGCAACACCAAACAGGCTGATGAGGCTGGATACTCCGCCCATCAGCAACAGACGATTCAATTGATACATAACATTACCTAATGACAACCTACACCCAGTGTTGCGTGGCGAGTACTGTGAAGGGCGTCATGGGCAGGGGGGTAAGAACTGAAATACAGCGTCCAAACGGTGAGTGAGCTGAGCGATAGATAGAGCGCGATTTGCACCGGCACGGATAACGTAACTTGTGCGGTGCGCTTAAGCACGAGTGAAGCCGAAGCAGTCATGATCTGTACCTCGCAGATAACTGAATAGAGCGATCGCACTGAAAGTAGGCATTCTGACTCATGAGCCGAGACTCAATTACAGCTGCGGGACAGTGCCGGACTTTCACCGAACTTTCCCTGTCTTTTTGCTTGGAACCCAAGACAAAAAGCTCCCGATGGCACTTCTCCATCAGAACCTCTCAGTGATGCTTAATCAAGCTATCACGTCCCTTTTATTTGAATGCTTAAGATTTATAACTCATCTTCAGAATTCCAATCTGCCATCCTCCTTTCGGCAAATTTCAGGCACCATAGAAGACGAGGATGCTCCATTAAAGTTTTCATGACAACTGACTTAACCACCCGCGATCGCCAATTTACCTCTCTGGAACAAGCTTTAAAGCACTTTTTTGGCTACGATAGCTTTCGTCCAGGGCAACGGCAGATTATCGAAACTGCCCTACAACGGCAAGATTCTCTTGTCGTCATGCCCACCGGGGGTGGCAAATCGCTCTGTTTTCAACTACCGGCTCTGCTCAATCCGGGGTTAACGGTGGTGGTGTCGCCGTTGATTGCGCTGATGCAAGACCAGGTTCAGGCATTACAAGACAACGGCATTGGGGCAACATTTCTCAATAGCAGCCTGGGTTTAAACGAAACGCGACAGCGAGAACGAGCCATTCTCAATGGCGATATCAAACTCCTCTATGCAGCACCGGAACGATTGCTGAGTGAGAGTTTTTTGCCCTTTTTGACACAGGTTTCCGAAAAAATTGGGATTGCCGGATTTGCCATCGATGAAGCCCATTGTGTTTCTGAATGGGGGCATGACTTCCGCCCCGAATATCGACAATTGCGGCAGGTGCGGCAACGTTACCCCGATGTGTCGGTAATGGCATTGACAGCAACGGCAACCGAGCGCGTGCGGCAAGATATTGTGCAGCAGTTGCAATTAGAATCACCCTTCATTCACATTGCCAGCTTCAATCGCCAAAATCTGTATTACGAAGTTCGTCCCAAACAAAAACATGCCTACCTAGAGTTGTTGCAACTGGTGCAAAAGACCCATGGATCTGGCATCATCTATTGTCTCAGCCGTAAAAAAGTCGATGAAATCACCTTCCGGCTTCAGCAAGATGGTATTCAAGCTTTGCCCTATCATGCCGGGTTAAACGACAAACAACGGACTGAAAATCAAAATCGATTCATTCGCGATGATGTCCGCGTGATGGTAGCAACGATCGCCTTTGGCATGGGGATTAACAAACCTGATGTTCGCTTTGTTTGTCACTTTGACTTACCGCGCAATCTGGAAAGTTATTACCAGGAATCAGGGCGTGCCGGACGGGATGGTGATGATGCGAAATGCACCTTGTTTTTTAGCTATGGTGACTTGAAATCATTGGAGTATTTGATTGCTCAAAAGGTTGATCCGATTTATGGGGAACCCTTAGCCGAAGAACAACAAATCGCTCGCCAGCAAGTCCGTCAGGTGGTGGATTATGCCGAAAGTACCGAATGTCGGCGGCGCATTCAACTGGCATATTTTGGCGAACGGTTTGCGGGCAATTGCGGCAATTGCGATAACTGTCTCACCCCTCGCCCCGTCGAAGATTGGACGGTTGACGCCCAGAAGTTTCTCTCTTGCGTTGCCCGTTGCAAAGAACGCTTTGGCATGAAGTACATCATTGATGTGTTACGTGGCTCCAAAGACAAGCGCATTTTGCAAAACGGTCATAACGAACTTTCAACCTATGGCATCGGACGCGATCGCAGTGGCGACGAATGGAAAATGCTAGGGCGATCGCTCTTGCATCAGGGCATCCTTACCGAAACCAGCGACGGCTACTCGATCCTTAAACTCAACGAGCAAAGTTGGGAAGTCATGCGTAAACAACGCACCGTTTTGATCACCGTTTCTACCCCGTCTGTAACCGAAACAGAAGAAGAATCGCGTGCCAAAGCCGATGTGGATATGCTGATCGAAAAATTGCGATCGCTGCGCAAAGAAGTTGCCGACGAACAATCCGTACCTCCGTACGTAATTTTTTCCGACTCCAGCATCAAACTGATGGCGCAACGGCAACCGCAAACCCTCAACGAATTTGCCAAAATTTCTGGCGTGGGTGCCTACAAACGCGACCAGTATGGACCCCGCTTTGTCGAAACCATCCGGCAGTATTGCGAAGAACAAGGCATTGCCCTCAAACCCTGGCAAGCCGCTGACGATGCTGCAACTCCATCCACTGACCCCCAACCGACCTCCAAACAACTCCTTGCCAAGACCCACTTCTTTACCCTGGATCTGCACCAGCAAGGCTATGCCCCCTTCGATATTGCCACCCGCCGTAGCCTCAGCATCAATACCATCTTCGACCATCTAGAAATGTTGATTGCTGCCGGACAACGCGTTGACTTAGATGCGATCGTCGCACCCGATCGCCAGATTGCCATTCAAGATGCCATCCAAAAAGTAGGCGATGCTTCCCTACGCACCATCCGCGATCACTTGGGCGAAAGCTTTGATTACACCGAAATTCGTCTGGCTCGCGCCAAATGGCGACAGTCAACGGAGCAAACAGGTGAATGAGGTTGTGACGCATCCGCTCTTGCCGTAGGTGCATGACTGGGTCTGTTTTAAAAGTTGTTTTTTCGTGCGCTTCGCGCACGGAAAAACAACCGTCTTAGCGAGTTTTAAAACACGCCCTGGCGTTCATATATGATGAGAAAGCAAGGCATTGATGTGCTGGATGCTCTCAAACACGTCTTGATTGGAAACGTTCCAACACGGAGTATGGCGACGAGGACAAAACGTCTCGCGCTCAAAGTCAACGTTATGAGTTTTCCGACTCGTCTATGGGCATAACGCCTTGAAGCAAAGCAATCTGGACGGTTGTCGTTTCACCTAATGTACTGGTAATGCTGACTGTGCCATGATGCAACTCTGTCAATTGTCGAGTAATGACTAACCCTAATCCCGACCCTTGTTGTTCATACAGCCTGCGCTCAAATTGTACATAAGCGCCAACATCGGCAATTTGGGCAGGGGTCATTCCTCGTCCGTGATCTGTTACGTCTAGAAGATAGCGATCGCCCTCAATGTGACTTGAAATCTCAATCGGTGTTCCGGGTGTAGAAAATTTACAGGCGTTGCTGACCAACTCTTCTACAATTTTTCTCAAATATTGTTCTTGAATTTGTACCGGATGATCGCAGAGCTGAATTACTACATCGTCATCCCGCTCCATTTTGATGGCGGTCAGATGTGCTGCCTCAGTTATGGCAAACTCAGGCATGATGGTCATCATCCCGTCGATCACCTGAGTTCGATTGGACGATTGAGACTGAAGCTGCAATTCGGCATATAACAGCGTATTGCGAATGACCCGTTCCAATCGCCATGCCGATCGGTTCATGGCTTCGGCAATTTCTAGCAAACTGTCGGGATCCATCGAATCATAGCTATCCCTCAAAATTTCGGACAACCCAATTAACCCATTTAGCGGCGTCAGTAGTTCGTGGGGGAGCGCATGGGAAATATTAACCCGCAAATTGTCTAACTTTTGCTGATAGTGATCCTGTACTTCAACTTTCTTTTTCAGGCGAGTGCCGATGGACGATAACAGTTCTGCGCGAGTAAATGGTTTGGTGAGATAATCATCTGCACCCAAATGCATGCCTTGCCGGATATCAAGTTCATCGACTTTAGCAGTTAAGAAAATAAATGGAGTGGTAATTGTATTGGGCAGCGATCGCACTTGGTTTAAGACTTCATAACCGTCCATTCCCGGCATCATCACGTCGCAGAGGATTAAATCGGGGTGGCTGGCTTGGGCAAGTTCAATGCCTTGAAACCCATCCTCAGCGCACAAAACTTGATATTCTTCATCTTCTAAGATGTCTGATAGAATATCGCGAATCGAAGGCTCATCTTCGATAACTAGAATCTTTTTCATGAGGTCTTCTCTACTCAGCTTTATTTTTAATTTTTAAGTGGATATAAAAAATAGATTAGTCAATACATTAAAGCTTGCAAATGCCAGATTGAATCTGGATCATTCTGCTAGTTCAATACAGAAGAATGCTGGCTTAAAAGTTGTTCAAATTCTGCTGCCGGAAGTGGTCGGCTAAACAAATAGCCCTGCATACCATCGCAGTGATGTTGGATCAAAAAGTTTTTTTCAGCCGTCGTTTCAACACCCTCGGCTACTACTTTAAGTTGCAAATCGTGCGCCATTTGAATCAATGCCGTTGTAATAGCAGCATTTTTAAGATTCTGGTCAATATCGCGGACAAAGCACTGATCAATTTTCAACGTATCAAAGGGAAAGTGTTGAAGATAGCCCAACGATGCATAGCCTGTACCAAAATCATCGATTGCAATTTGAATGCCTAATTCTCTCAATTCGTGAAACTTTGTTTTAGTTGTTTCCACATTTTTAACCAACATACTTTCAGTGAGTTCTAGCTCTAGAGAACTGACTTCAAGCTGCTTTTCCGACAGAATTTGGGCTACTTTTGACGTTAAATCAGGCTGGTTAAATTGCAAACTAGAAAGATTAACGGCTATCTGAAATTTGGGTAATCCAGAATTTTGCCAGAGTTTTGCCTGGGTGCAGGCTGTGTCTAAGACCCATTCGCCTAAGGGAATAATTAACCCGGTCTCTTCGGCGATCGGAATAAACTCCGCCGGGGAAATCATGCCAAATTCGGGCGATCGCCAGCGTATCAATACCTCCGCTCCAAAAATCACCCCCGTTTGTAAATTGATTTGAGGCTGATAATGCAGCAAAAATTCTTTATTTTCCAGCGCTTGCGCGATCCGCTCGGCTTGCACATGCTGATTGGCGGTTGCCGCATCGACTCGGGTGGCATACGCCTTTTCTAACAGGATTTGTTTGCTTAACCGAACTGCAATGGTTTCTAGCAATTCATCCTGGGAAAATGGTTTAGTAATATAGTCGTCTGCACCCAACAACATGCCACGACGAATATCGGGTTTACCTGCCATTGCGGTCAGAAAAATAAACGGAATCGTTGCGCTGTCGAGATCTTGACGCAATGCCTTTAGCACACCATACCCGTCTAATTTGGGCATAGAAATATCGCAGAGAATCAGGTCAGGTTTTTTTTCCTTGACCATTTCCAGTCCCTTTTGACCATTGTCTGCCAATAAAACTGAGAAATCGGCATTTGCCAAAATTTCAGAAATTAGATCTTGCAGGGTTGGATCATCCTCAATGACTAAAACTCTATACATGAACAGTTTGGGTACTAGAGATTATAGGGGGCGCAGATGGATCGGCAACTTTACTGTACATAGAGTGCCCATCCCCAGTTGGCTCTCTATCAAAATCTCACCTTGATGTATCTCGACAGCTCGTTTGACAATGGCTAAACCCAGTCCATTGCCCGCAATAGTGCCGACGTTATTGGCTCGATGGAAAGGCGAAAATAAGTGCTGTAAGTCTGTATCAGGGATGCCGATGCCGTGATCTCGGATTTGAAAGATGACCGTCTTGTTGTCACATTCAAGATTTAGTTCTGCCGGTTCGGCATTGGGTGAATATTTCAGGGCATTTGAAAGCAAGTTTGTGAGAATCTGCCGCAGTAATTTCTCGTCTAGATCGGCAATGCAATGCTGAGTCTGGGTTTTGAAAATAATTTTTTGTTGATTTTTGGCTAATGCCTGCAATTCTTCGACCACATCTAAACACAACGCTTTAGCATCGACCGGGGTTGGATTGCACGGCAGCCGACCCGATTCAGCTTTGCTGAAGGTGAGGATATCTTCCAGCAATTGGGTCATGTATTGGACGGCATTTTTGATTTGCTGGTAGTGTTTTTGCTTTTTCTCGTCAGTCCATTTGTGGCTGGCGGCTTCGAGCAGCTCCGCTGAACCCAAAATTGTGGTCAATGGCGTGCGAAATTCGTGGGATGTGGTTGTGATAAAGCGAGATTTAAACTCGTTGAGTTCTTTTTCTTGATCGAGCGCTCGTAAAACTTCTGCCTCGGCTTGTTTGGTTTGGGTAATGTCTGAGGAAACCCCTGCAATGCGATACAGCTCGCCCTGGTCATTGTAAATATGAAAGGCGCGATCGCGAATCCAGCGAATTTCACCGTCTGGGCGGACGATGCGATATTGGATATCGTAAGTCTGCTGTTCTGTCTGCCGGGTGATGGCAATATAGCGATCGAGATCTTCGGGATGAATGGCTTGAAATAGGGGTTCGAGCGAAGTGTACAGGTCGTTGCGATCGCGTCCCCAGATTTTGTCGTAGGCGTCGCTGACATAGAGAACCTTGGTGGCATAGGGTTCTTCTAGCCAGAACACATCATCAATATGCTCTGCCAACTGCCGAAAGCGCTCTTCACTTTGCCGCAACGCATCTTCCATCTGTCGGCGTCGCGTTAAATCTCGAATGATCCCGACAATATATTTATTGCCAGACGAATCTACTAAGCGACTTTTTTTGGTCGAAATATATTTTAGGGTTCCCGTTGCATCCGTGACGTATTCTTCGTTTTCATTCGCGATCCCCGTGGTCAATACATTATTATCATGTTCCCAAAAAGTCGTAGCTTGTTCTTGTGGGAAAAGGGTGCGGTCTGAGTGTCCTAATAACTCTTCGCGAGAGTAGCCCAGGAAATCGCACAATTTTTGATTGAGCAAGATCCAGCGGTGCTGTTCGTCTTTGACAAAGATGGGATCAGACGCGGCATCTAAAACCGCCGATAGAAACTCTTGCGTTTTAGAAAGTTCTTGATTGGCAGTGCCCAGTTCTAACGCTTTTTCTTGCAGATCTTGGTTGAGATATAGGATCTGGGCTTCGGCTTGTTTGCGATCGCTGACATCAAAAATTACGCCATCTAAATAGAGCAACGAGCCATTTTCTGCCCAAATACCTTGCCCTTTTTCATAGACCCAGCGGACGCTGCCATCTCGTTTGATGATGCGATATTCCAAAACATAGGTGCGCTTTTCAGCCAGAGCTGCCTCAATGCGTTGATTGTTGGCGACAACGTCATGGGGATGGGTGACATCCGAAAATCCGCGAACGCGCGTGTCGGTAAAGTCTGCCGCAGGGTAGCCAGTGAGGGTTTCTATTTCATTGCTGACAAATACAGCTGTCCAGCGTTCATCGTGGAGGCATCGATAAATCACTCCAGGAATATTAGAAACGAGGGTTCTAAACTTGCGTTCACTTGCTTCTAAAGCTTTTGCGGCGGCTTTTCGGGTACTGATATCGCGCACCAGGGCACACTTAAATTCTTCGCCATTGAACTCGAAGTAGTTGGTGCTAATTTCGACTGGAAAGGATTGTCCGTCTTTGGTGCTATTGATCGACTCTATGACATAAGAACGTTGTTGTTTTAAGTGTTGCCAATGATCTGCCCAGGTATCTCGGCAAACGTTGGGATCGACATCAAAAATACTGAGCTTGAGCAGTTCTTGTTGAGAATAGCCCAGTAGCCGACAGGCCGCGTCGTTAACATAAAAAAACCGAGCATCGGATCGAGTTAGAAAAACGGCATCACTGACGCGATCGAGGCAAAATTGGGTAAGTTTGAGCGATTCTTCGGCTTTTCGGCGTTCGTTTTCGACCCGTTTGCGATCGCTAATATCTCGCACAATGCAGATGTATCCGCCATCATGCAATTTAGTAATCGAGAGTTCCTGGTGAAAGTCTTCTCCGGTTTGGCGTCTACTCACCGTTTCGCCACTCCAGTAGCCTTTGTGGTTGAGGGCATCTAGCGATTGGCTGGTGAGGCGAGCCAGTTCCTGAGCGTTGTAGAGTTGGTCAAATTTTTGCCCGATCAATTTTTCTGCTTTGCTATAGCCATAGAGCTGGGCAAATGATTGATTGACGTAGGTAAATTCTCGATTGGGATTGAGCACAACGATGCCATCTCGAGAAGCAGCGATCGCCGTTGATTGCTGAAGAATAACTTCGCGTGTGCGTACCCGTTCGATGGCATAGCGAATTGCCCGTGTTAGCAACGGATATTCGATTTGCCCTTTGACTAAATAATCTTGCGCACCACGGCGGAGCGCTTCTAACCCAATCTCTTCGTTATCTAACCCGGTTAATACAACGATGGGGATAAAGGGGGCTATTTCTATTGCCCGATTAATCGTTTCTAGACCCTGGGAATCGGGCAGGGATAAATCGAGCAGAATAATATCAAAGCAGGTTTGACTCAGTTTTTGGGCAGCTTCACCAAACCGAGTCACATGAATGATTCTCCAGATATTGTGTTTGTCATCGATCAGAATCTCCTGCAACAGATCGGCATCCGCAGGATTGTCCTCAATCAATAAAATTTTGATGGACGAAGCATTCACAGGTTTAATCGGGGTGGGGAGGAAGTTTGGCAGTAGCCAACCAAAACAGCTCTATCGCTTTAACAATATAGACAAATTCTTCTAAACCAACGGGCTTGGTGATGTAAGAATTTGCATGTAATTTGTAGGCTTGAAAGATGTCTTCGTCAGCGGCTGAGGTTGTCAATACGATTATTGGTATTTTTCCCAAATCTGGGTCGGTTTTAACTTCTGCTAACACCTCCCGCCCATCCTTCCGAGGTAGATTGAGATCGAGCAAGATTAAATCGGGACGGGGCGCTTCGGCATATTTTCCCTTTTGATGCAGAAATGCGATCGCCTCGACACCATCCTTGGCAATATGGACAGTACTCAGTATCTCTGAGTCACTCAACGTTTCGATTAATAAGTCAGCATCGCTGGCAGAATCCTCAACTAAGAGAATCTCAATGGGCATGGCAAGAAAGCGTGTTCAGGGCTGAACCGCTTTTATCTTACTGGAGTTTTGGTTGGTCTACGGGTCTTTGGTACGTATTTCTTTAGGAATGAACGCTACCATCGGGCATGATCACTCCTTTGAGAATTGCGCCGGTGAGTTTGACCATGATGCGATCGCTCACACCCACCTGGGCACCTGTTAAATCGGCACCGCTCAGGTCGGCACCACTCAGATCGGCACCAATTAAATTTGCGCCCTGAAGATTGGCATTTTTGAGACTGGCTTCCAGCAAATTTGCCCGAAATAGATTGGCTTTTTGTAAATTTGCTCCTGTGAAATTGACCCGATGTAAAAACGCATCGGATAGATTGGCATTGCTCAAATCTGCGTTGCTTAGATTTCTGCCAGACAGATCTTTTTCTTTGAGATTTGCCCCCCGCAGATCTGCACCACTTAAATCGGGGTCTTGCTTCTTGGTCTGCTGGCTGGCATGAGGTTGGTAGCTAGATTGAGTTTGATAGGTGTTGTAAGACTCCCGTGAATAGGAATAGGTGTAGGGATTAGAGCGAGGAGGTTGATAGGTGTAGGACTGGTAGTTTTGCGACTGATGATTGGTGGTGGATTGGTGGTTATTGGATTGGTAATTATTGGATTGATGGTTATTGGATTGATGATGATTGGTCTGATGATGATTGGTAGATTGATTCGTGGATTGGTGGTTATTGGTCTGATGGTTATTCGTGGACTGATGATGATTGGACTGATGGTTAGTGGACTGGTGATTGGTGGATTGATGGTTGTGAGTACTGGATTGGTGATAATTGGGCGATTGGTAATTCGCCTGGTTTGACGATTGGTAAGAATAATGGGGACGCGGCGGCGGTTGATAGTAATAGCGAGTCTGTGACTGCTGAGGTTTTGCAGTAGCAGCCTGCGGTTGTTTTACCTGGGTTTTGGCGTTTTGTTGATGCGATCGCAACGTTTCCCGCGCCTGGTTCAATTCTTTTAGCTTTGTCTGGGCTTTTTCTTGCAACCGGGCATTATCTTTGGGAATGCGATCGGGATGCCAGACAAAAACCAGGTCTTTATAAGCCTGGTTGATTTCCTCCAAAGAGGCTCCAGGCTCCAATCCAAGAACTCTATAGCTGTTTTCCAGATCGTTCATCCTGATCAAAGTTTCTCCATCTGGGGCTGAAGCGCTCTTAGCCAATTCTAAGGGCTATATCTATTTACTGGAACGGGAGCCTCGCAGTTTCCTGCAATCTATAGAGATCCTTTATAAGATCTGGACGAGGTGTGGCAGGATAGCGCTATGCGTTCAAAGTCGGGAGGGTATTGTGTTGACCCATTACGCTGAGTGTAGCGGTTTAACACATGTCTTGTCCTAACTCGATGGCGTCAGGCTATGAACCCCTGTCTGGGCTTCACCGTCTCAACCCTTAAGGATCGTGGATTAAATAACCTGTATTCCTGTTAGAGAGAGCGACAGCGGAGCCGTCGCTTTCTCAGGTAGACGTTGCACGATGGGCTGGAACTGCCGCACACGGCGTAACATTTCCCAAAAATAAGGTTCTAATGAGAGTTTGTCGATAATACCCTAGTTAGACCAAAGGTCACGCTAACATCAATCTAGACTTAAGATTGCTAGCACAAAAGTTATTACTCTTCAGTGTTTATGTCTCAGTCTGCTGTCGCTCTAACCCCCACGGTTCTATTAATTGATGGGCATTCCCTTGCCTTCCGATCCTATTATGCTCATGCCAAAGGACGAGATGGGGGGTTGCGGACTTCGACTGGCATTCCCACCAGTGTGTCGTATGGATTTCTCAAGGCACTGCTGGATACGATGGAGATTGAGAAGCCCGACTATGTGGCGATCGCCTTTGATGTGGATGATCCAACGTTTCGTCACGAAGCCGATCAGACCTATAAAGAAGGCAGAGCCGAAACCCCCGAAGACTTTTTTCCGGATATGGAAAATCTTCAGGAGTTGCTTCAGGCATTGAACCTCACCATCATCACCGCACCGGGTTATGAAGCCGATGATGTGATTGGCACCCTGACTCGACGCGCCCATGCCGAACATTTTAGGGTCAAGATTTTGACGGGCGATCGCGATCTATTTCAACTGGTTGACCCAGAGCAGCGGATTACTGTCCTCTACCTCAGCACCGTATACGGCAAGGGCACACCGCCGCCCAGAGAATTTGGGGTAGAGCAGGTGAAAGAGAAAATGGGCATCTTGCCGTCGCAAGTGGTGGACTACAAAGCCCTCTGCGGCGACTCGTCGGACAATATCCCTGGGGTGCGGGGCATTGGCGATAAAACAGCCGTGCAATTGCTGAGTACCTATGGCTCACTGGCAAATATCTATGCTTCCCTGGATCAGATCAAAGGAGCGGTGCGGAAAAAGTTAGAAGAGGGTCGAGAGGCAGCGCTGCATTCTCAATATCTGGCACAGATCCATCTCGATGTGCCCATTACGACGGCGTTAGAAGATTGTAGGCTGCATGGCTTTGAGGTCGAGGCTGCTCAGCCGCTACTGGAAAAACTGGAATTCCGTTCTTTTCTGAATAAGCTGCAAAAGCTGCAACAACAACTGGGGGGCAAGGTGCCGACCCCCGATCCCCAGACAACATCGACCATCCCACCTACACCCTTGTCCACGGTGTCAGATACAGAGGATGAAGATACCTGGTTTTATAGTGCTGCCGACACAGAAGCGGCAAAAAATCAGGTGCCGCTGGCGATCGCCCCAGAGATTATCGATACGCCTGAAAAATTGCTGGCGCTGGTGCAGCGATTAGAAACATTGACCGATCCGGCTACACCTGTTGCCTGGGATACAGAGACGACTGCGTTAGACCCCCGTGATGCCGATCTGGTGGGAATTGGCTGTTGTTGGGGAGCAGAGATTGATGCGATCGCCTATATCCCAATCGGACACCGCACGGGCAACACGCTGGAGAAGTCTTACGTCCTCGAAACCCTGCGCCCGATTTTAGAAAGTGCTAACTATCCGAAATCGTTACAAAATGCCAAATTCGATCGCCTGATTCTGCGGTGTCAGGGCATTCACCTGGCTGGGGTGGTGTTTGACACGATGTTAGCCAGTTATTTGCTCAATCCCGATGCAGCACACAATCTGACGGAAATGAGCCGGAAATATCTGGGAATCTATGCCCAGAGCTACACTGATCTGGTGCCCAAAGGCAAAACGATCGCGGACGTTGACATTGCAGCCGTTGCCCAATACTGTGGCATGGATGTTTACACCGTCTTTTGTCTGGTGCCCTTGCTAATGGCTGAGTTAGAAGCCGTTCCCAGGCTCAAATCTTTGCTATTAGAGGTCGAGCAACCACTGGAACCCGTCTTGGCAGAGATGGAATATACCGGGGTGCGGATTGATCAGGCGTATTTGGCAGAATTTTCGCGATCGCTAGAACGGGATCTGCTTCAGATCGAACAACGTGCCTATGAATCGGCAGGCAGCACCTTTAACCTGGGATCACCCAAGCAACTGGGCGAACTGTTGTTTGAAAAACTGGGACTCGATCGGCGAAAATCTCGTAAAACTAAAACGGGCTACTCCACCGATGCGGCAACTCTAGAAAAATTGCAAGGCGACCATCCCGTGGTCGATGCGATTTTGGAATATCGCACCCTGTCGAAGTTGAAATCGACTTATGTAGATGCTTTGCCGTTACTGGTGCATCCCAAGAGCCAGCGGATTCACACAGATTTTAACCAGGCTATTACCGTTACCGGACGGCTGTCATCTTCTACGCCCAATTTACAAAATATTCCCATCCGTACTGCCTTCAGTCGTCAGATTCGTAAGGCATTTTTGCCACGGGATGGGTGGCTGTTGGTGGCAGCGGATTATTCGCAGATCGAACTGCGAATTTTGGCGCACCTCAGCCAGGAACCTGTTTTGTTAGAAACCTACCAGAACAATCAAGATATCCATGCGCTCACGGCGCGGCTATTGTTTGAAAAGGATGAGATTACGTCTGAAGAACGACGCTTAGCCAAGGTGATTAATTTTGGTGTGATCTATGGCATGGGCGCGCAACGGTTTGCCCGTGAATCGGGGTTTAAAACTGCCGATGCCAAGATGTTTATTGAACGGTTTAATGAACGCTACTCCAAAGTGTTTGGCTATCTTTTGCAAATGCAACGAGAGGCGATCGCCCATGGATATGTTGAAACCATTCTGGGACGACGACGTTATTTTAACTTTGGCAGCGACAGCATTAAAAAATTGCGTGGGGTGAATCCTGATGAGATTGATTTAGCGAAGGTCAAAACCCGCGACCAGTACGATGCTCAGATGCTGCGAGCAGCTGCTAATGCGCCGATTCAGGGGTCGAGTGCAGACATCATCAAAGTGGCAATGGTGCAACTTCACCAGATTTTGCAAAACCGTAACGCCCATCTGTTATTGCAAGTGCATGATGAATTGGTGTTTGAAATCCATCCCGATGAATGGGCAGATCTGCAACCGCAGATTAAAACCACTATGGAGTCGGCGATCGCCCTGAGTGTGCCGCTGGTGGTTGAAATCAACGTTGGACAAAATTGGATGGAAGCCAAATAGGCAGGTGAGTGCCGCTCTCACACAACCTTTGTCCTAATCAACCCCTCGACTGCTATGGCGGTACGCATCAGGTTGGGACGGGGTGCAGGGGTTTCACCCCTGCGTGGGGGCACCGCCCCCACCCCCTGATGCCCTAACTGGATTGCGTAGAGCCATAGATATAGCGGTACGCATTAGGGTTGGGACGGGGTGCAGGGGTGAAACCCCTGCGTGGGGGCACCGCCCCCACCCCCTGATGCCCTAACTGGATTGCGTAGAGCCATAGATATAGCGGTACGCATTAGAGTTGGGACGGGGTGCAGGGGTGAAACCCCTGCGTGGG